>NZ_CEYOSI010000355.1:0-2041 GCF_982879505.1 Candidatus Desulfolinea nitratireducens | reverse complement strand
ACCTTCCGAGCGGATTGGTCGTCGCCTGTCAGGACGAGCGCTCCCAGCTTCAAAATAAGCTCCGTGCCATGGCAATTTTACGTGCCCGTCTGTATGAGATTGCTGAAGAAGAACGCCGCGCTAAAATTGACGACGCACGTCGCTTACAGGTTGGCAAGGGCGAACGCTCTGAAAAAATACGCACCTATAATTATCCCCAATCTCGCGTTACCGATCACCGTGTCAATATATCATCCTATAACCTGGCAGCTGTGATGGAAGGGGATATCAAAGAATTTATTGAAGAACTCACCACACAAGATGAGGCAGATCGTCTTGCTGCGATTACTCCAGGAAGCAAATAACCCAGGCGGGCGGTAAATCGCCGGCCCAATTGCTCAATGCCCAGCCTTTTAGACCAAGTCACCAGGAAACTGCACCCAACAAGCGACTCCCCCGCCCTCGATGCTCAGGTTCTTCTGGCCCACATAACTGAAAAGCAACGTAGCTGGGTATTGGCCCACCCCGAACTGAGCCTATCTCCAAAGCAAAGAATAAAACTTGAGGCCGCCCTGCAAGCCTTGCTGCAGGGAATTCCTTTACCTTACGTCCTTGGACATTGGGAGTTTTATGGATTGGATTTTCTCGTTTCTCCTGATGTGCTTATCCCACGTCCGGAAACAGAAGAACTGGTTGAATTTGGATTGGGATGGCTACGCGACAATAAAAGCAGGACTGTTCTGGAAATGGGAACCGGCTCTGGCTGCATCGCGATAGCCCTGGCGAAGAACATCCCTGACCTGAAATTGCTCGCCGTTGATCTGTCATCTGCTGCGCTGGATATCGCCCGCCAAAACGCGGCAATACACTGGGTAGATGACCAAATCCAATTCATCCATAGCGATCTTTTTTCCAATCTTCAACCTGCAACCTTCGACCTGATAACAGCTAACTTACCCTATATTCCCAGTGAAACACTAAAAACCCTCGATGTCTATACTCGTGAACCTTCCCTGGCTCTTGATGGCGGCAAAGACGGGCTACAACTGATCCGTCGCTTATTATTGGATGCTCCTCAATGGCTTGCCCCAGATGGTTTGATCCTGCTGGAACTAGATTCATCCCATGTACAAGCTGCGCTGAAATTGGCGAGTACTATTTTCCCAAAATCAGTCATTCAGCTAAAGCAAGATTTGGCAGGTCGAGACCGTTTTCTAGCCGTTCAGACCTGATATCATTTTATGCAAACTGAAATCCTACCCATCTCTGCTCCCAACGCCCTCAACCGCGCGCTGGAAGTTCTCCAGGCAGGAGAGCTGGTCGCCTTCCCAACGGATACCGTTTATGGCTTGGGGACTTTAGCTTTTAATTCAGAAGGGGCTGCAAAAATATATCAAGCTAAAAAACGTCCGCCAGAGAAAGCGCTGCCGATTTTGCTGGGCAAGATCGAGCAACTCAAATTAGTAGCGATATCCGTGCCGGAAATGGCGCAGAAGTTGGCGGCATCTTTCTGGCCTGGGGCACTGACGCTCATCCTGGCAAAACACTCAGATATTCCAAAAGCCGTATCCGCCCTGGAAACGGTAGGAGTCCGGATCCCAGATCATGCCTTTGCCCGGGAGCTATTTCGGGCAGCCGGGCCAATGGCAGTAAGCTCGGCAAACTTATCAGGGCATAGCAACCCAATCACTGCCGAGGATGTATATACTCAATTAAACGGGAGCCTGCCCCTCATCCTGGATGGAGGTCGAGTATCCGGAGGTGTACCTTCCACTGTAGTGGACTGCACGGGAAAGGATATTCAAATTTTGAGGGAGGGGTCAATTAGCACAAGTATGATCTGGGAGGCTTTGGCAGAGAGCTAATGGATAAATCAAATAAAGTTCGTACTAACCATGACTCTGCGAGCCGACGCTTTTCGGAGTGGCAGTCTCCTTCACCAAGAGGGAGATTGTACGAGTTTCAAACAATTTGTCTATCAGCTGATGTGGTTCTTTGAGAACCATATTATTAAAATTCTCTTATCAAGTATTTAACTTTTATTAAGTTGTTTTTGTTTTTT
>NZ_CEYOSI010000354.1:1133-2092 GCF_982879505.1 Candidatus Desulfolinea nitratireducens | reverse complement strand
TCGAGCAAGAGCTAGCCGAAATCGTGCAGGATGATCTTGCAGGAGACCCGCAAGAGGGTTCACTGTGGGTGCGTCAAAGTTTGGCAAAAATCAGACAAGCGCTATATGAACAAAAAGCGAAGCATCTATGTTGTGAAACCATCCGGCGCCTTCTCAAGAAGGAAAAGATACGCCCGAAAAGCAATGTGAAACGGCTACATCCGAAACCGCATCCGGATCGAGACAAGCAATTTAGATACTTGTTCAGCCAACGAGACGCTTTTTTGAAAGCCGGATGGCCTTGCATCAGTATTGATGCAAAGAAGAAAGAACTGATCGGTGATTTCTACAACCGAGGTACGCAATGGACGAAAAGCGCACAAGCAGTCAATACGCATGATTTTCCCAGCTATGCTGAAGGGCAAGCTCGTCCTTACGGTATCTATGATTTGGCTCAAAATTCAGGCTATGTCGCCGTTGGAAAATCAGCAGATACGCCAGAGTTTGCTGTGAATGTCATTGCATGGTGGTGGCAAAACTTTGGCATGAAGCATTATCTCAACGCCCCGGAACTGCTCCTGCTTGCCGATGCCGGAGGGAGCAATGGTTGTAGACCGCGGCGTTGGAAAGAACAATTGCAAGTCAATATCTCAGACCGATTTGGGCTTGCTGTGACGGTTTGCCATTATCCAACCGGTGCTTCAAAATGGAACCCAATTGAGCACCGCCTGTTCAGTCAGATTAGTCGGACATGGGCAGGAACGCCGCTGACTTCTTACGACGTTTTGTTGGACGGTTTGCGACAAACATCAACAAGAACCGGCTTGACTGTGCAAGCCACATCTTTTGACAAAACCTATGAAAAAGGGCTTTCTGTTACTGACGAAGAAATGAAATTGTTAATGATCCAAAGACATGATATTTGCCCGAACTGGAACTACACAATTAGACCCAGATTCGGGAAGTAATTTTTAGATGAT
>NZ_CEYOSI010000354.1:0-1123 GCF_982879505.1 Candidatus Desulfolinea nitratireducens | reverse complement strand
TGTGAAATCCGTTTTTAGCGAAACAAGATTATCACGTTTTGAACCCATTACCCTCTCTTTTTACAAACCACTTAGCGGAAACTAAAGTGAGAAATACGCGCCGAAATATGCGCTCAACACCGAGACCCTAACGCCGCTGCACGCCTTCGGCAATTACGAAGTTTATGAGATAGCCCCCTGCGATGAAAATTTCGATTATCACACCCTCTTTCAATCAAGCGGATTATTTGGATCAGACAATTTGTTCTGTTTTGGATCAGGATTACCCCGAGCTTGAATACCTGATTGTGGACGGAGCGTCCTCGGATGGGAGCTTGCGAATCATTAAAGAGCATTCCGAGCGTTTGACTTGGTGGGTGTCCGAAGCAGACGCGGGACAAGCGGATGCGATTAACAAAGGCTTCTCCCGCGCGACGGGCGAGATCATCGCCTGGCTCAACTCGGACGATTATTATCAGCCCGAAACACTCGTTACTATTGCCAATCTTTTTGCCCAAAACCCCGACGCTGGCATCATCTACGGCGATGTTCTCTCCGTCGACGGCGACGGAAATCCGATTAACGTGCAGCGTTTCGCGCAGTACACTATCGAAGACCTGATGCAATTCAAAATCATCAGCCAGCCAGGTGTTTTCATGCGCCGCAGCGTTTTAGAGCAGGCAGGCTACCTTGACCTTGATTATCACTTTTTGCTCGATCATCAGCTTTGGCTGCGCGTTGCCCAACTCGCCCCGATGATCTACACACCGCAAACCCTCGCCGTAGCCCGCTACCACGCAGATGCGAAAAACATCGCCCAAGCCGATCGCTTCGGCGCAGAAGCTTTCAAAATTCTGGGCTGGATGAATACACAACCGATGCTGCGCTCTTTGCTCAAAGAGAATCGTAAGAAAGTCTTGGCAGGCGCACATCATCTGGATGCTTTCTATTTGGTTGAAGCTGGTAAGATGAGAGCCGGACTTGCGGCGTATGCGCGTGCCTTTTTCAAATATCCGCCCACCGCGCTAAAAAGCTGGAAAAGAATTATTTATGCCTTTCTGAGTATGTTAGGATTTGGGCGCGTGCGCGAGATTTATATAAAAAGCCGCAAAAAGAGTTTAACAAAAAAAACGTAATGCGTATT
>NZ_CEYOSI010000353.1:0-2103 GCF_982879505.1 Candidatus Desulfolinea nitratireducens | reverse complement strand
TAGCCGTTAAAAGTGTAGAGACTCTTGCAGATTATGCCATCGTAAAAACATCTCAGGAGGAATTTCGCGCAAAGGTTGTTGTAGGGGCGGATGGATCAAATAGCGTTGTTCGCCGCGCAGTGGAGAAAAAACCATCTTCGCATGTCGGGAGGGCTTTGGAGGTGGTTACACCGGCAACCCCCACCGCTGCTTCGAGTCACATCCTCCATTTCCAAAAAAATGTGGGAGGACGGGAGGGGGTTGCCTCTTTTGACTTCCTCGCTGTGCCCAAAGGCATCTCTGGATACGTCTGGGACTTCCCAACCCAGATCAAGGGTGAGGCAATGCGCTGCTGGGGAATCTACGACAGTAATATTCACCAGCGGCCAAACCGTGATCCCCTCCGTGAGGTTCTTTCTGATGAAATGGCTGCGAATGGATATGATTTGGATGATTTCGAGCTAAAGGGGCATCCAATTCGATGGTACGAGCCAGCCAATGCACCTGCCACAGATCGGATCATATTGGTCGGTGATGCGCTTGGCGTGGATGCCTTACTTGGCGAGGGGATCAGCCCTGCTTTAGGGTATGGGCGCATAGCGGCCCAGGCTATTCAGCATGCATTTGAAAATAATGATTTTAGTTTTCGAGATTATAAAGCGCGTTTAGCACGCAGTAAATTGGGACGTGCGCTTTCGCGACGGACCTTTTTTGCCAAAGTCTTATATCTTTTTAATAAGGCTCGTCTTCAAGGCGTTATTTGGCATAGGATGGGTTGGTTGGCTGGGTTGATCGGTGTGTTTTTTGTAGTGGGATGGGAGAAGAAGAAATAGAGATTTTGCCTGCTTCAAATTATTTTCTTCCCACTTCCCGCATAAATCGGGGGGAATTCAAACCGCGCTCGAGCAGATAGGTCAGATAAAACTGCATCAGATTTTCCACCTCTGCCCGTATTTTGGGATTCGGATCAGCGTGGCGCGCCTCTGCGTAGGAACTGCGCTGAAAGTGGCGTAAATATTTCAGCACTTCGACTTTGATCGGTCGTACACTGAATTGGTCGGATTTACAATTCGGGCAAAGGACTCCACCCTGGGCTGCGGAGAAAGATTGATCTTCAGCCTTGATCTCCTCCCCGCAATTGGCACATTCAAAAAGTTGTGGTCGGAAACCCAAATAATTGAGCAGGTGCATTTCATAATAGCGAACGACCACCCAGAAATCATCGCCGCGGGCGAGACGGGAGAGGCTATCGCTCAATAAACGAAATAGGGCAGCATTAGATTCTTCTTCGTCGTAAGAAAAACGATCAAGCAACTCTACCAGATAGGATGCATTACCAGTCAGTTTTAAGTCATCACCCAGTGAGAGGTAAGCTTCCAAGGTTTCTACTTGTGTAATGATAAATGGCCCCCGTGCCCGTGCTAACTGGACGGTAATTTGCGTAAAAGGCTGGAGATGCCCACCTTTCCGCGAGCGGGGCTTTCGTGCTCCTTTGGCAACCGCACGAATTTTGCCTCGCTGACGTGTATATAAGGTAACAAGGCGGTCTGCCTCGCCCCAGTCACGGTGATTGAGGACAATGGCTTCTGCACGAAATGAGCGTGGAGTATTCATCAGGGTTTTATGCGTGGGGGCGAGGTCCTGTCGCCCTGGACGGGGAAACCCCGCCCTTACTCCAAATGTTGCGGTCCAAATGCCCTCGGCAACAAGTCGTGGAGGGTGGTTTCTTCGATCAAGTTCCCATCCTTGTCGGCGATCAAAACGATCATATCCAACCCAAACTCCGAGAGTACCTGCCGGCATGCTCCGCAGGGGGAGCCACCGTTGTCGGTGACGACTGAAATGACATCAAATTCACGTTCGCCTTCTGAGACAGCCTTAAAAAGGGCAACCCGCTCGGCACACATGGAAACGGGGTAGGCTGCGTTTTCGATATTGACACCAGTATAGACAGCTCCGCTTTTTGCGCGGAGAGCCGCGCCCACGGGATAGTTTGAATAGGGTGCGTAAACATTTTTCCGTACCGTATTTGCCAGATCGATCAATTTCTGGTTGGATTTATTCGTTGTTTGGGTCATCGTTTATTGTCTCCTTTGGAAGGTTTGCCTCATGTACAACGCGGAC
>NZ_CEYOSI010000352.1:0-2150 GCF_982879505.1 Candidatus Desulfolinea nitratireducens | reverse complement strand
CCAAGCTACAGTCCCCCAACACAGAGCATTGGGAGAAGGGTTTTAGAAATGTGTAAGTCCTATGGTAATAAAAAAACCCCGCGTCCTGCCATTCAGCACAGAGGCGCGGGGCAGAAATTAAAAAACCCTGATCATTTAACGGTGGTAATCCGAAATTTCAAATTTCCATCTGGAGCTTCGATTTCAATATCATCACCGGCCTTATGACCCAGTACTGCTTTGCCAATTGGGGATTCATTGGAAATCATCCCATTGCGCGGATTTGCTTCTGCTGCACCTACGATGATGTATTTATCCGAGCGTTTTTCGCCATCTTCACGAAGATAAATTGTTGAGCCAACCTGGACAAAACCATTATTTTCAGTATCCGCATCGCCAATGATATGTGCATTCGCAAGGATCATTTTGAGTTCCTGAATACGGCCTTCCACAAAGGCTTGTTCATTTTTGGCTGATTCATATTCAGCATTTTCAATCAAGTCGCCGCCTTCCATTGCTTCGCGGAGGCGATCTGCAACTTCTTTGCGCTTACCCGAGCGTAAATCATCAAGCTCTTTTTGAAGTTTGATATAACCATCTTTGGTTAAAAATGAGGTAGGCATATTTCCTTCCTGTCGTTCTATATATTTTTGTATATAGACGATTATTGCACCCTAAGTAAACTAAGCAAGGATGCAACAATAAAATAATAAGAACTATTTAATGCCGACACTATATCATGTTTTATTGGCGAACACAATCCCCTTAGGGAGTTTGTGTTGATGCTGGTGCGGCGCCGGTCCATGAGAATACTCGTTCTTTACTCATCGCACCCGCAGATTCCCAAATTGGTTCTCCCTGGTCATCTGCACCAAATTGCCGGACAGTGGTAACGTTCCAGCGCATAACATGAGGTAAGCTATCTTTGGGGCGGAAGGATACGGGGACAATGAATTTTGTATCAGTCACATAATTAATTAGCTTACGCCCTTCACCTTCAGTGACATCTTCAACGGAGACCTGATAAACCTCATTATCACGCAGAGCGCCGATAGAAGCCCATTGTAAGGTGACGACATCATTTGCCAGGGTGAAGGATGCTCCATCCGTAGGCAGGAGCAAATTGGGGGCGGGGTAGGGGGGCGGAGTTGTTGGGGTCGGGGTGGGTCCTGGGGTGGCAGCGCGCATACAAAGCGGAATTTGAATTTGCATCGCCAGGAAAACGGTGTCTGTGCTCAGTCCATTGAAGGCTTTGATCGCCTCTTGTGGTACGGCGTAATTCGCCGCAATGCTGGAAAGGGTATCGTTCTCCTGAACAGTGATGACAACTTTTTCACAGGCTTGCTCGGTTGCCGCAGCTCCTTCCAAAGTTGGTGGAGGAGGGGGCGAAGCCGTAGGTGTCGGAAAGGGAATCTGCAATACTTGCCCGATCGTCAGAGCATTACAAGATGCAGGGAGGTTGTTCAAAATGATGATGCTTTGGACTGAAACCCCAAAAGTGACCGCTATACCACCACAGGTGTCGCCTGTTGAGACTGTGTATTCAAAGGGTGGTTGTGGGGTAATCGTGGGGATGGTTGTTGGCACTAGTGTGGATGTTGGGGTTGGCGTGATAGTAACAGTGACCGTTGCGGTAGGGATCGCGGTTGGCTCAATCACACGATCTGTGGCACGCAGAGTCATAAAAACCGCACCCGCGCCTATCACCAGAAAGAAAACCAATAACCCCAATGCAACTGGAAGACTTAGTGTGATCTTCGGCATTGTACTGCCCTGAACAGCTTTTCTGGTTTTTGCGGTAATCTCAGGTGCGTTAAATTCCGTGCCGCAGACCAAACATTTGGTCGCACTTTCGCCCAGGCGTGTCCCACATGTTGGGCAAATTTTTGTCTTTGACTTATCTGTTGATGTACTCATACGGGGCAAGATTATACCATTGAAAACAAGGGGGATAAATACAGGAGAACTACCAGCAAAATAGGCCTTTTACTCGATTATCTGGAAATTATTTTTCTATCCTGATCCCCTCGCCTTCCACTACTTTCCCAATATGCCAAAAAGGTTGGTCAAGTTCTTTGGCCCGCGCGAGGAGATCATCCAGTTTATCGGCAGGAACTGAGAGGAGTAATCCGCCGCTGGTTTGAGCGTCAAAGAGAAGCATCTGGTTTTCC
>NZ_CEYOSI010000351.1:0-2162 GCF_982879505.1 Candidatus Desulfolinea nitratireducens | reverse complement strand
GATTATTTTGAAATGATAAATGAGGATAATCAGGTAAAATCTGCTTATGAATTATAAATTTCGTTTCGCTCTCATCCCGATCTTGCTCGGCCTTCTCGCCTGTCGACCGGTCTGGACGATTGGCTGGACCGAATTCCTCATCCTTGGGGTGATATTATTGCTTCTCATTGGCCCCTCACTTTGGCGCTTTTCCCGGCGATATAAAAAATTTAAAAAATACGAGAAAGAGAAGTAAGCAAAGTAGTTTTTGAGATACCTTCCAAGGAACGCCATGCAAAAGTATGGCGTTTTTTGCTTCTGCTGTACCTCCCTGGGATATAATATGACAAAAGCAATGCGTTTTATAGACAAATGATAAAATAAGACATTTATTGCAAGGAATACCTGCTCTCCTTCAAGGAGCTAAATCTGAAACCTCATAAATTAGTTCTGATCCCCACATTCTTTCTTTTGGCTATTTCCAGTTCTTGCAACAGTAATACCATTGAAGAATCGGAAAGTATCAGCAGTTTTTTCACTGATGAGCGTGGCATAGTTATGGCACTGGTCCCCTCTGGGGCATTCGAAATGGGCGGTTATAATGGGGCAGATGACGAAGAGCCGGTTCATGCCCTTATCCTGGACGATTTTTATATTGACCAATATGAGGTCACGAATAGTCAATATGCTCTTTGCGAGAAAACAGGAATGTGCGAATCCACTACAGATACGAGCGCCTATGAAAGTTCATATTCTCGCAGGAGCTATTACGATAATCCGGAATACGCTGATTATCCGCTCATTAATGTTAATTGGGATGAAGCCAAAAAATATTGTGCCTGGCGCGGCGCGCGCCTGCCGACAGAAGCAGAGTGGGAAAAGGCCGCTCGGGGTGGCTTGGAAGGCAATCACTTTCCCTGGGGAGATGAATCACCCGTATGCGAAATTGGAGCCAGGAACGGAGCCAGGTTCGATGATAATGATGCTTGCAACAATATCGATACTGAAAAAATTGGTAGTTACAGTCCCAATGGCTATGACCTATATGATATGGCTGGGAATGTCTGGGAATGGGTAAGTGATTTCTACGATGAGAATTATTATCTCAGTTCTCCAGCCCATAATCCTGCAGGGCCAGAAGAAGGCATGTATCCCGTGATAAGAGGTGGCTCCTGGAACAGCTCGAGTGATCATTTAATAGTTTCAGATCGCCTGTTCAACGATCCTAAAAGTGGTTCCTTCAATATCGGTTTTCGATGCGTCCGCACAGATACAACGCCTTTACTGCTCCCAACAAAGGTTCCCGAAGGGAACAGATCCTTATCACTCCCGCCGAAGGGTTTTGCATCGCATCCATAAGGATAACAAGCTAAAAAGGCGTGTGAACCATATGCTAAGCTTCATTTTATCAATTCTATCAATTCCAGAATGAAACAGCAAATAAGACTAATTGCACCTACAATGTGCGATCAATGTCACCCTGTTTTATACCCATAGCAAGGTACAATTTATTATGGACTTATACACAGAAATGACCGCCCCGAAAATAATCAGGCCAGAGAGTGCAACAACAAAACCAACAACTGCCTGGGCTGAAGTCGATCAAGATGGTCGGCTGATCCTGCCACCAGATGTAGTAGCAAATTATGGGTTACAGCCTGGTGCCAAAGTGCGCCTGGATGAAGGGGAAAATTTCGTCCGTATGCACAGACCGGTAACGCATCTCACCAAAGTCTATATTGAACCAACAGTCGCCTGTAATCTGGACTGCATCACCTGCTTCCGAAATGGCTGGGAGCAGCCCATGGGTCGCATGACCGAAGAGACCTTTGCGGGCATCATGGATGGATTGAAGAAACTTGATCCAATTCCCAGCGTATATTTTGGTGGGATTGGGGAACCGCTCTTTCATCCCAAAACAATTGACTGGATTGCAGAAGCCAAATCGTTGGGTGTCAAAGTCGAGCTGATTACGAATGGCACAATTTTGACCGAGAAGATATCGCAGCGATTGATTGATGCCGGCCTGGATGTGCTCTGGATTTCGATTGATGGAGCGGAGCCTGAAACCTATGCAGATGTCCGGATGGGGGCCGAGCTCCCCAATATTCTCAAAAACCTGAAGCGCTTTGCCAGGATGCGCCCTCCTCATCACTACCCAAAACCAGAAATTGGAATCGCCT
>NZ_CEYOSI010000350.1:716-2164 GCF_982879505.1 Candidatus Desulfolinea nitratireducens | reverse complement strand
GAGTACACTACCCTAGAGGAAGTGCTCCCCGAAACCGACGTGCTCTATGTCACCCGCGTCCAAAAGGAACGCTTCGAAAATCCCGCCGATTATGAGAAGGTGGCTGGCTCCTTTGTCGTCAATCCCGAGATCATGAAAGCTGCCAAACAGGAAATGATCGTCATGCACCCCCTGCCACGCGTTGGAGAGATCAGCCCCGACTTCGACACCGATCCCCGCGCCGCCTATTTCCTTCAGATGGAATATGGACTATATGTCAGGATGGCGCTGCTGGCGATGGTATTGGGAAAAGCCTGAATCGTGAAGAGTGATGCGTGAAGCATTTGCTCACGTTTCACTTTTTACCCATCAAAATTATGGAAACTTTCTTCTCATTTTTAGAACGACGTGTGGATGATTGCTCATCCCTGCTCTGCATCGGACTCGATCCTCATCTTGCCGACCTCGACTCTCCCACAGCCGAGGCCGCCCTTGATTTCAGCTTGCGGATTGTCCGAGAGACATCGACCTACGCCTCCGCCTTTAAACCCAACGCGGCCTTCTTCGAATTCTTCGGCGCCGAAGGCTGGACGGCCCTCAAGCAGCTCATTGAAGCCATTGGCGAAGAATCAAAAAAGCTCGGCTCGATGATTCCCGTCATCCTGGATGCCAAACGCGGCGATATCGCCTCAACAGCAGAGGCTTACGCTAAATCCACCTTTGAGCATCTCGGCGCGGATGCGATCACGCTTAATCCTTATCTGGGTAAAGATTCGATTGATCCCTTTTTAGGCTATCCTGAGAAAGGCGCATTTCTATTATGCAAGACGAGTAATCCAGGGGCGAAGGATTTCCAGGACTTATCCCTCACCCCAACCCCTCTCCCTGAGGGAGAGGGACAAAGGGTGAGGGCATTATACGAACACGTTGCCCACCTCGCCCAATCCTGGAATACTGCCAATAATATCGGACTCGTTGTCGGCGCGACTCAACCGGAGGCATTAGCCAAGGTCCGGGCTGCCGCGCCAGACCTATGGTTCCTGGCACCCGGCGTCGGCGCACAGGGCGGGGACCTCGAGACCGCGCTCAAGGCCGGTCTCCGTAAAGATGGCAAGGGCATGCTGATAAACGTCTCGCGCTCAATTGCAAGGGCTGAAAGCCCGAAGAGAGCCGCGGCTGAATTGCGGGATGAGATCGCCAATATCAAACGAGAGATTGGATACTGATGCCAAAACTACTCATACTTTCCGATAGAGCGGAGCAATACGAAAATTTGATCCAAGCTGCGAAGCTACCAAACCTTGAGATATTTGCTTTCAAAAATGCAGATGTCAAAGCCAAAATTGCCAATCAGTGCGAAATCGTGCTGGGCTACCCCTCCCTGATACGCGATTTACTTCCGTCCCTGGCGAAATTGCGCTGGGTGCAAACCTTGTCGGCAGGTGTGGAGTTGCTTCTTCTCCCCTCCC
>NZ_CEYOSI010000350.1:0-706 GCF_982879505.1 Candidatus Desulfolinea nitratireducens | reverse complement strand
CTGCGTCGCGATTATGTTCTGACCAATGCACGCGGCGTCTTCGGTGAATTGATGGCTGAATATGTTTTTGGATATCTGCTTTTCCATGAAAGGCAGATCTTTAAACACCATCAGTTACAGGCCAAAAAAAGTTGGGATGGTAGCGATACCGGCTCTTTGCGCGACAAGACCATCGGGTTGCTGGGCGTCGGGTCAATTGGCGCGCATGTTGCCAAAACAGCCAAACATTTTGGGATGATCGTGCATGGTTACACACGTTCCAGCCAATCCAGCCCCGATGTGGATGTGTACCATCACGATGATCTGATAGAGTTTGCGTGCGGCGTGGACTATCTCGTAAACATTTTCCCCAACACCCCGGAGACACAAAAACTTTTAGATGCTTCGGTTTTTGATGCCTTACCCAAAACCGCTATATTTATCAATGTCGGACGTGGCAGTGCCGTAGACGATGAAGCATTACAAGCAGCTTTGGAACAAGAAAAGATTGCAGGCGCAGTTTTGGATGTCTTTGACAAAGAACCTTTGCCCAAAGAACATCCCTTTTGGACAACGCCTAACCTGTGGATAACTTTCCACACAGCCGCCCCAAGTCTTCCAAAAGATATTTCACAGGTGTTTATCGAGAATTATCATCGCTATATAAAAGATGAAGCACTTAATTATCAAGTTGATTTTGAGCGTGGTTATTAAGATTCTCCCCCCG
>NZ_CEYOSI010000349.1:0-2197 GCF_982879505.1 Candidatus Desulfolinea nitratireducens | reverse complement strand
CATTAAGAATTTACTTCAACACGGATTGAGAACGCGCGCGCAGCGCAGAGAGCGACTGGCGCAGCTCCTTCAGGGTGGCCTCGGTATTTTCAACCCGTTCACGTTCGGAAAGAATATAACGCGTATAGGGGGCGACACCATCCCGCATGCGGGCGACCGCGGTTTCGGCTTCGTTTCCAAATTGAGTGGTCAGGGCCTCGATCAACTTACCCCGCAATTTAGTCATTTTACTCTTGAAATTATCCTTGGCCTGCTTTCGCTTAAAGGGGATCACGAAAAAGCCCAGGATGGCCATCGTGCCAGCCGCCAGGGTTCCGGTAATATCAAGTGCGGAGGAGAGCACAGCCCAGGTGACGATTGCCCCCAGGCCGACAGCGCCCACTTCGAGGAGCGCCATCTGCGCGACAGCAGCCTCGACATTGGCCGCCAACTCGCTGGCCTCCTGGTTGCTGTCGTAGGTTTCGACGATGGTCTGGACGGTTTTCCCGACCGTGTCGATCAACTCACGCCGACGTGTATCCCGCGGCCCGTAAGCCTCGCCGACGAGATGCTCGCTGACCTGGGCCTGCCGCCGTTGAAGATAGCCCATCACCTGCTGCCACTCGTGGAGATCCTTCTGGACCAGCCAATCGATCAGGCGCTGGACCTGTTCCTCGATCCTTTGCGGCATCTCGACCAGGACCTCCTTCTCAAATTGGGCACGGACTTTTTCGCCGCGGATCAATTCCTGGATATTGGTCAGGCGGAGTTTGCTGTCAAAAAAGTCGATCCCGCGGTTCTCGATCCGGAAGAGGATATTCTCGACTTCGGCGAGGCGGGGACCAAGCTCACTTTCCAGCTCACTTTCGTAGGCGCTGATCGCTATTTCCAGGGCCCTGACGGTATCCTTGTCATCCTGCAAGACGGTGGCCTGGGTCTGGTTCAATTCCTCGGCCCGGGAAACCAGATTATCAGCGACACCGATCGGGTTGTTGAACTTAAGTTCCAGCCGGGTAACATCGTCCAGCGTGGCGTTGATATAGTCCTCCAGCGCATCCAGGCGGCTCTCTGCGCGCAGGCGCCGGGCCTGAGCGGGATCCGCCTGGGACCGCGCACTCTGGGCTAATTTGGCGGAAACAGGGAAGAGGTCAGGTTTGTCTCCGAGCAGAACCGAGGCGTGTTTGATGACAAAATCCCGGACTTCATCCAATGCAGAGGCCTCATCAAAGATATCGATCTTGTTCAAAATAAAGACCACCTTTTTGCCCCAGGTCAGGATCCGTTCGAGAAATTGACGTTCGCTTTCAGTCAGCGGTCGATCGGCAGAGGTGATAAAGAGGACCAGATCGGAGCGCGGGACAAATTCATCGGTCAGGCGTTCATGCTGGCGGATGACGGCGTTGGTGCCGGGGGTGTCGACGATATTGAGTTCCTTCAGGATGGGTAAAGGATAGGTGTAGATCGCATAGCCCTCGTCAACGATCTGCTCAGCCGCCTGCTCCCCCCATTTGACCAGGGTCACGCGGGAGGTGGTCGGGGTGGCCCCTTCAAGGAGGGCTTTCTCGCCCAATAAGGCATTCAGGAGGGCGCTTTTGCCGGCGTTGAATTCACCGGCAACGACGATCAGGAAAAGCTCATCCAGTTGGAGGATCGCTTTCTGGAGGCTATCCAGAGATTCACGGGGGAGCTCAAGCCTGGAGAGGGCTTGCTGAATGCCCGCGAGGCTTTCTTTTTCTTCACGCAGAAATTCAGCTTGTTGATCGGTGAGGATGGATTGACGCATAGGGTGCTCCTGATTTTTGCAGGGTTGGTTTGTTAGGGAAAATCCAGTGTTGAATACTTTGTAATTATACAGCCAAAGATAGACCCCAACGCAGAGCATTGGGATAAGGATTTTAGAGAGCCTCCCGCAGGTTTATCCTAATCAAGACCCTGCGCCAAGGGAAGCTGCGAGACGCTTTTCTCTATAGCATGAGACTAAAACCCCACGCTATTTATGGATACTCCGGTAATTTAGTTTATCAAAATTGACCTATGGCATTTCAACCTTTCCTCCGCCGCAGTAGGGCAAAGGCTATTCCGAAACCAAGGCCAAAAACAAGACTGTATTGAATGAATGGTTTCATCCAATCATCTTCATGGATGGGGTATAAACTGATCTGAAACGAGCCTAGACAGGAGGCTCAACGAGTCCGGACCTGATTGAAAACGTGTCTAG
>NZ_CEYOSI010000348.1:0-2199 GCF_982879505.1 Candidatus Desulfolinea nitratireducens | reverse complement strand
GCGAATTTGTTCGCCGATCGATGTCCCGCCCGGTTCACGGGTTGGGAAAACGGTATAGCCCTGCTCACGTAAGTATTCCACGAGGGTGGGGATATGAGATGTCTTGCCAGAACCTTCAGGGCCTTCGAGTGTGATAAACATAGTTATTCGATATTCGAATATCGATATTCGGAGGAGGCTTTACGTATTTACGACTCGCGAATATCGAATCTCGCTTTCCTACTCTCTAAAAATCCGCACATGTCTGCGCGGCTCTTTGCCATAGGAATGGCTCACCAATTCTGCACTGCGCGCCATCTCATGCTGGATGCGCCGGATCATTGCCGGACCAGAGGGCAAGTCGACCCAACGCTCGCCACTCAAAACAGAGGCAATCGCAGACTGTGTTTCATTTTTGATCAGATCCATTTCACCGGATTCTCGATGCTCTCCTGTCAAACCGAAAAGATCTCCTAAAAAATTCTCAATTTGGTCAGTGGTATTTGCCCGCAACACATGCACCGGCATTCCCTGCCGCTCGGCATCCATCACCGTCTGCTGGCGTTTGCGATAATAGGTCCGCAGGGTAACGAGCACATCCGCTTCGCTCGCATTCCGCACAATGATCGCCGGGACCTTCATCCGCTTGACGCTTTGCAGCAGCCGATTCCGCGCCACGCCATAAGGGTAGATGCGTGTCGTCGGGAGGCTTTGACGGGGAGAAGTTTGAGGCCTGGAGGTTGATTCGGGAACGGAGGACAAGCGCAGGGCGCCGCGCGATCCGAGCGTATCCCCGCCCCGTTTCGCGCCTGGGATTGGGGCGGCTACCTCTTTACTGACTTTGATCTGTCCATCCGCATCCCGGGTACGAATCTCGGCCGGGAGAGGGAATCCACGCAAAAGAGCATCAACCGCTGCGGCAATATCCAGGTGAACTGAGAAACGGTCACGATGCTGAATTTCGATCAGCACGTCAAAGGTGGGTGGGCTGCGTCTTTCGAGAACGGTTTTCTGGGTGCCGCGCCGACGGGCTTCGTCATCCGAAAGGGTGACGGATTCGATCCCGCCGATCAGGTCAGAAAGGGTCGGGTTGAGCATCAGGTTGTCGAGGGTATTCCCATGCGCCGTGCCAACCAGTTGGACGCCGCGCTCACCGATCGTCCGGGCTGCGGCAGCTTCGAGTTCGCGTCCGATCTCATCAATGACGATCACTTCAGGATTATGATTTTCCACAGCTTCGATCATCACCTCATGCTGAAGGGAGGGTGTGGCGACCTGCATTCTGCGGGCGCGCCCCACTGCGGGATGGGGCACATCGCCATCGCCGCCGATCTCGTTGGAGGTATCCACGACAACCACCCGTTTGCTCTCGGCCAGGATGCGGGCAGCTTCGCGGAGCATGGTCGTCTTGCCCACACCGGGACGTCCCAGGATCAGGATGCTTTTGCCCGAGGCAACAATATCCTCGACGATATCCACTGTGCCATAAACAGCGCGCCCAACACGGCAGGTTAAGCCGACGATATCGCTGCGTCGATTGCGAATGGCAGAGATGCGATGCAGAGTACGCTCCAGACCGGCGCGGTTATCGGCGTCGATATCGCCAAGTTGCTGCACAACGTGATCGATCTCTGCGAGGGTGACCTCTGATTCGCTGAGGATCACTTCGCCATCAACAAAACGCGCCGTTGGTACGCGCCCAAGATCGAGGATCACCTCGAGGAGATTGGCTGTATCTTCGGTTGCTCGAATCGCTGTAACCACTTCCTCGGGGAGGGTGTTGAGCAGAGCTTCTAGATCGTCTGTGATTTGAATTTTGTTATTTGCCATAAGTTTTTCGCTCATTTATCCAGAGCTTGTTATACCCTATTGTACTAAAAATCTTCAATCCCGTTCAGGATTGGTTTTTAGGATTTTATGGAAAATAACCAGAGCTGACTGGGGTGATGAACTATTTCTCGATGCGTTAAGGAAGGAATATCCACAGATCGTCTTGCTTGGCGCAGGCTACGATAGCAGGGCCTATCGTTTTGCTGAATTCAATCAGGCAACCAAAGTCTTTGAGCTGGATATTGCCCCAACCCAAAATTGGAAAAAGAAAGCATTGAAAAAAGCGAAGATCAATCTGCTGGAAAATCTCACGCTCGCGCCGATTAACTTAATACCTCATGTTACGCACCTAAAGGTAGAACCGGGAACTGAGCTTGTAATTTGCGTAAT
>NZ_CEYOSI010000347.1:0-2213 GCF_982879505.1 Candidatus Desulfolinea nitratireducens | reverse complement strand
GCTATATGATTTAAATCCACATCATGGTTCGCAAACCATATACCCTTCCTACTCTGAACCATTGAAATAACCTCTCCTGTTCGGCTATCCAAAATAAAAGACATTCTATTGAGTACCCGAAAAATAGTGCTTTTACCAATCCCTGTTCTTTCTCTTAGCTCTTTGGCAGTCATTGCTTTCTGGGTAAGCAACCAGTACACTTCAGCACCAGACCTATTCAACCCGCCACCGTAACGAAACACATCATGACTAACAAGTTTCAAATAATCCATCTTCTATCTATCTCCAGTCCCAAACCTTGACACTACCCTCTTCAACCTGTGAGGAAGTGTCAGAGTTTGGGACTCTAATCTATAAGTATTTGAACAATCAGCAATCCATTCTTTGACTAATGAAATCAAGCCGGCTTCACAAAGACGCCTAGTGGCGTTCATACGCGCTTCAGGGGATAAACCAGCCCTCTCTGCCAGGTCTCGAACCGATGCGCCGTATTCATAGCGACAAGCATGATGAGCAATACTCGCATGGGCAATAAAAACCGATTTATCATATTGGCCTGATTTTCCCGGCCATGGCTTTGACATTGCCCATTCTTTCGCCTGAGATGCAAGTTGCCGAGGCCTGCTCTCTTGTGCGGATGCAAATTTGAAGGCATTGTCGAAGCTTGTCCGAAGATAGCTAAAGGCTTGTTGTGTAGATTTGGCTTGTATTTCTTGAAATTTGCCTGTCCCTGGATACTTGCTGAATAACTGGAGCGCGCCGTCAAAACCAAATCCAGCGTTGACTAATCCAGTTAGAATTGCCTGGTCGGCATGACTTCGACTTTGGTAACTCTCAATACCCAGACCATTCAACAAAGCCAAGGTTCGTTTGGGAATATAGCCACTTCGCCTGAATGGAATTGGCTCTAGTGCTTGCCTAATTGATTTCTGCGGCCCTAGGAACTGGAGCACATCTTGCGCTGTAAGAGTAGGCCGGCGATACAAATTCCCACTTACCAGAGAATAAGAACTGCTATCAACTACGCTGGGCGGAGCAGCAACGTAAGCCCCGAACCCGTGGCGGAACTCACCCGCTCCAAAGGATTTCGATACGTTTCGAGCATGTCCAGGCAGACTCCCATCAAGGGTGATATAGATATGCCTTCCAACTCCTGACGCAGTTTTTATGATGACCAAATCACTTTCTTTATAACCTAGGCCATCGAACCAACTGAGAAAATTCTGATAGGTGCCCGGCTTCTCTTTATCATCACAATCTATGATTGCCAGATGCGCGGAACCACCGCCGCGAATGCCGACATTTGCATTTTCAGGCGCATCCTGCCACATTTGTTCCGGGGTCAGGCGCGGCCAACCTTTCAGCCGCGCCCGTTTTGTTCCCGGCTCCAGTGGCAGGGTGTCAAAGCCTAATTCGGCATATTGCTTGAGCACCGCTCTAACATCTTGCATCTTTACGCCTGGAAGAGACCCATTTGCTGGGGTCCGTGCGGTTTCGGGCTTGGTGGCGTTTTTAGCTTAGGCATTTGCGGGATATTACCATTGACCGTCCAGTCTTTCAGGCATAAACCGACCTGTGCCCCGAAACCGTAATTCTTATAGATTGGCTTTTCCCAAATCAGTGCAATCGTGGCTGCGTAGATTCTTTCGGTCTCGCGGTCTTTGACTTGCACATTCTTCGCCCCGTACCGTTGCGCGGATTCCAGCGATTGAACATCGAACATTATCGCCGGCGGTTGACGTAGGAAGTGCTTACTTCCCGATACCGTTTTATAAAACGTGTCCCCAATGATATAGCCGACCACTCGACGGCCATCTTCCCGGTAGACCGGGGTTTGGTTTGTGTTATACTGATTCATGGAAATACTCCTTTATCCGAAGGTAGACTTTTCCGCTTTGCCCGCTGCATCAACAGCGGGCTTTTGATTTAAAGCGGTTAATAAAAACGAATAGTGTTTAGCCAGCTTGGGTCCTGTTCAAGTTTTCGCAATATAACTCCAAGGACAAAACGAATAGTATCGCTTTGTGACCGTTGGAAGTAGTTGGCAAGTTCTTTTATTGTGTGACGCTCTTCTTGATTCACCCGGAAAGAGAATAGTTTTTCTCGGTACATATTTACTCCTTAATAGACTAAAGGCAGCTTCTTAAGCTGCCTTTAGTCTATTACTTGTTATTACCTTTGCCTGTTGGGGAAATATGACAGGTTTTTACTAC
>NZ_CEYOSI010000346.1:0-2227 GCF_982879505.1 Candidatus Desulfolinea nitratireducens | reverse complement strand
TTCTTCAAATGTGACGATTTCCTGTAGCTCATTCATTCTAAAGTCCTTATTGACACAGCAATTCTCAATATGGGCTTAATTTCATGTGAAAAGCAGAAACATCTCTAAAACTCAGTGCGTATGGTAACAGAGAAGAAAAAGTTGCCCAAAAAACTCCTGTTCAAACTATCATTTTTTCATCATGGTCGCAAGCGATAGCTGCCGCCGGATTTCTCCAGCAGCTTTTCTCTTAACACGGCGTTCTTAGCTCATATACTGCGGCACTTCCAATGCGCGCAGCATAAACAAGAGCAGATCGGTCCAACTCTCAAAGACCATATAACGTAACAAAGCACGAATGTCGTTGAAAAACTCTTTTCGTACGACCAACTCCCTACGCAAGGCTTGATATTCTTCATCAAGAAATGCCAGCGTGGTATGAAGAAGAAATGCCAGCAAGTTCAAGCTGGTCAGGAAATTTGCCAAATGCTCTTTTCCATGTCCAAAGTTGTGTTCCAAATTGTAGCCCTGATTCTTGAGGGTGTTGTTGGTTTCATTTTCGCTTTTCCAGCGTGTCCGCCCCTCTTCTACCAACTCAACAACATTACCCGCATTGACTTCGTACATGGTGATAAAGCTGTTGAAGTAAACGCGCTCTCTCGTACTTTCATTGAGAATGGTGATTTCAAGCCAATTGACCATCAAGGGGTCTTCTGCTCGCAAGGGAACTTTGTTCACAAAACGATAGCGATGGATTTCATGATAACGCCCGTTCCAATGCCGTTCTTCCAGTTCTTCGACCAGGTGATTCCCGGCAAGAAAATTCACCGTTTTGTACAATTCAATATGCGAATCGGGTTTGCAAACCAAAATAAAGCCAAGTCCGGCATCGATAAAAGCCTTGCACATCGGTTGATTGGCGTATAAATCATCCCCAAGCATCGTGTAACGCCCTTTTTTCAAAAAGTCCTGATGTTTTTCTATCCAGCGCTTCATCGCCGCGCGTTCACTGTCCTGTTTGTCGTACTCCGGCTGCGGCGTTATGAATTCCGGTGCAAGAGGCAAAACCCGTTTTTCTCCTGACTTGACAATCACCGGCAGGATCGCTGAGTGGAAATGATGCGTATGATCATTTTGCAAAGAACGGTGAGAGCATTCCGGGCAGTCTATTTTTTGCGATGAGACCGTCTCCGTGCCATCATTTGAAATCAGGATGCGACCATCATAACCGCGGTATTGCGCTATCTCGCCTTCTGCTTCCAAGGTCTCTATTGTGTCAAAAAAGAGAGGCGCAAGTAATTCCGGTGACAAAGGGTCTAGCAAGTTCCGGATTTGATTATCTGATGGGATTTTCTCAACCGCAAAAAGACTGTGCAGGTTGCTTCTGCCTTTCTTCTTCTCCAAAAGGCGTTGATGCGCCAGAAATGAAGGCGATTGGCTGAAAAAGACACTGAAGGCGGCTGATGCGGCGTCTTCGATTTCGTACTGATTGTTCTTTCCTGTACGATAATCCGGTAAACCCGAAAAACATTCCCGCAATTTCGCAATCTGGCTATCAAATACTTTCCGTTTGTTCATAAGATAAGGATACCGCAGAATGGCACAGAAATATTTTAGACAAAATATATCCTATTCATATTGAGAATTGCTGCTGTTTTTAGGCTTTCTTTGCGTTTAGGGCGTAGAATACTATCAATAGATAAGCTTGGTCTTATCTAAACAATCTTATTGTTGTTCTACAATCCAAATGGAGGAGTACCGCATGAAAAGATCATTTTTTACCCTATTCTCGGTTTTAATACTTGCAAGCCTTGTATTATCAGCCTGTGGAGCGCCAGAAGCCGCTCCCGAAGAACCGGCCGCAGTTGAAGCGCCAGCGGCTGAAGAACCCGCCTCTGAAGAGCCTGTTGCTGAAGAACCAACAACCCCAGAACCCAAGACGGTAGTGATAGGCTTCACCTCGTCAATTACCGGTAATCAAGAGGTTTCATCCAAACGACAGGTCAATGGATTCTCTTTGTGGATGAAGCAGGCCAATGAAGCTGGAGGCATCACCCTCAGCGATGGCACCGTAGTCACCTTTGATTATCAAACCTATGACGACGAATCAAACGGCGAGCGTGTTCAGGAACTCTACACTCGTCTGATCGCCGACGATAATGCTGATTTTCTGATCAGCCCATATTCATCTGGCTTAACCTCAGCTGCATCCATCGTCGCCGAACAGAACGGCAAGGTAATGATTACC
>NZ_CEYOSI010000345.1:0-2231 GCF_982879505.1 Candidatus Desulfolinea nitratireducens | reverse complement strand
TTGGCGATCCAATCATATAGAAAATCTCTGAACCTTTTAGGGAAAATACGAAAGAGAACCAGCGCTTTCCAGCCCTTTTCTAACTCACTCGCAATTTCTAAAGCCGCATCGCTTTTTTCAAGAACCTTCCCGTTACGAATGAGCAATATCGATTCAGGATTTTCGATGGAATATCCATTTCTCTCCAGAATGGAAATACCAAATTCTGATTGGGCAGTTGCGAATTTGAAGATATTTTTGAAATCTCTTTTGACAATAAATTGCACTGACCAGTTACATAAATTGCATACCCCATCAAAAATAATGATATTGTTAGTTTTCACCCTCTCCTACCGTATGCAATAAGGCCATATTGGGTGGCTTCATCGACCCAACCGGGAATCCGCAGAGTAGGACCACCTGATCGCCTTGCTCGAAATCATTTTTCAATAAGGCTTCGTCCACATGACCGAGCATCTCTTCCATTGTATTGGCAAAGGGTACCAACTGAGGATAAACTCCCCATAGAAAAGCCATTTTGCGGTAAGTCATCTCATAGGGTGTGAAGGCCAATATCCGCTTGACAGGGCGAATATTAGACACCAGCCAGGCTGTACTCCCCTGGGATGTGAAAACTGCCACCGCGACGACATCTTCGTCGTTTGCCAGCTCACGGGCTGCACGTGACATTGACGCAGCGTCACTTTCGCCCAGGCCGAGTCTCTGCTCCAGCACCGTGCCCCACTCGCCTGAATGCGATTCCGATTCGCAAATGATCCGCTCCATGATCTTGACAGACTCAACCGGATATTCCCCCACAGCCGTCTCAGCCGATAGCATGACAGCATCGGTTCCGTCAAAGACTGCGTTCGCAATATCAGAGGCTTCGGCTCGTGTCGGTAAAGGGCTGTGGATCATCGATTCAAGCATCTGCGTGGCAGTGATCACAATTTTTGCTCGAGCACTGGCTTTGCGGATGATCATTTTTTGGAGTACGGGTACCCGTTCGGGTGGCATCTCCACGCCCAAATCACCGCGGGCCACCATGACCCCATCCACAACATCCAGGATCTTTTCCAGGTTATCAATTGCTTCGGGGCGTTCGAGCTTGGCGATCAACATTGGGGCCGGGATGCCATTTGCAAAGCGTTCCATCTCTTCGCGAACCTGGATCATGTCTTCCGGGGTGCGGACGAAAGAAACCGCGACCGCGTCTACGCTCTGAGCAATGCCGAATGCAAGATCGGCCTTATCTTTGGATGTATATCCGGATATCCGCAATTGGACGCCGGGGAGATTGATACCCTTGTGGGAGGATAGTGCGCCACCCACGAGAACTACCGCTTCCAAAATTCGTCCCTTGACAGATATCACCTTGAGCGAGAGTCGTCCGTCATCGAGCAAAAGTAAATCATCAGCCTGAACAGAGTCGAATAATTCCCGAAAATCGACGGGAATAGATTTGATATTCGACTTTGGCGGATGATCCTCTGTCGCATAAAAGCGGATTATTTCCTCTTCAACGAGCTGCAATGGTGCGGATAATTGCCCAATCCGTATCTTTGGTCCCTGTAAATCCTGCAATATACCCACCGATTTTCCAATTTTTTTGGAAATACTGCGAATTTTGGCTATTCGGGCAGCGTGTTCTTCATGGGTGCCGTGTGAAAAATTTAACCGGGCAACATTCATCCCTGCGGTGATTAATGCTTCCAGTATTTCCTCGCTATCGGAAGCGGGACCAATTGTTGCGACAATTTTTGCTTTACGTTGCATGATTTTCTTTCTTGCTGCTGACCTTGCCCTCCCCCGTCCTCGCTTCGCTGGACTTCCCTCTCCCGCTTTGCGGGAGAGGGGGAGCGAGCGGAGCGATGCGGAGGTGAGGGCAAGGTCAGAAAACTAAATATAATTTAACGCCTGCGCCTCTTTTTTTAGATCTGCCCTGAAATCCGGATGCGCGATTCCGATCAAAGCCTGTGCCCGTTGCCGAATGGTCTTGCCGTATAGATCTGCTACGCCATATTCAGTGACTACATAGTGTACGTGGTTGCGCGTAGTCACGACCCCCGCACCCTGTTTGAGCATCCCGGTGATGCGGCTGAAGCGTTTTCCGCTGCTGGTTGTGGTATCACTAGGCAGCGCAATGATCGGGACACCACCCTTCGAACGGGATGCGCCATAGATAAAATCCAACTGGCCGCCTACGCCACTATAAAGTTTGGGTCCGATACTATCCGCGCAAACCTGTCCGG
>NZ_CEYOSI010000344.1:0-2243 GCF_982879505.1 Candidatus Desulfolinea nitratireducens | reverse complement strand
ACCTATTACCTGATAGCTATGCTTTTTTGATTGCTTTTCTAAACGCTCTCAGTGCTATATTCACCCCAAAAATGGCATATCCACCGGCAACAAGAAAACAAAGCCACAATGGAATCTTGAATTCTGAGCTGTCCCTATCTTGCGCCTAGTGACAGCTTCGCTTTTATAATGCATCGATTATTTTTGAAAAATCACCAACCCCTTTTTGACTTCCCTAATAATCGACTTGACGAACTTTAGATCATCTAACAATTCAATGCCAGCGGTATAGGCTACACTAGTGCTGTCCCGGAACATAACGTTTGTATCGATTTTGCCTATGCAAACCTGGGTTAGGGAAGAATGTGATTTTTCAAATCAACTATCTATCCCGTTTATGCACCTGTGTCGCCTGAAAAAAAACAGGCAGTTGGCCACGAAAAATTGTGAATGCGATATTTCTTATTGCGGAGTGGCTACTCCTAGAGGATGCTACCCTATGTCAAACGGTCTATGAATACTTCCGACAATGGTGAAAAGACAGTGATTGTGAAACCATGAATGATGCCTGGCGAGAAATAGTACAGGTGAAAGCCGAACCCAGTGCCGGAATCCTATTTGGCAGATTGCTGATGTTTCGGTCGCTATGTCTGCCTATGCCTTTTCAATTTTGGATCTTGGCAAAGCTTGCCCACACACCATTGTGTCTGGCATAAAGTTATTATAGAAAAGAGTGATCTCAAGGAAACTACCCAGCACATGGTGGGCAGAAAAGGTTATTGATGAACAAACTATCCAAGATTGTTAAGGGTCAATTATGTCCCCGTCCTGAACAACCAACACTTCTATTTGGTGCGCTTCCTGGATTTCCTGGATCAAACTTTGCAAAAAATCCGTGGTAGTGGCCGCATGTGTGGAACCGGGAGCACCGATTATTAGAGTATCAATCTGATGCTCGCTGATTACGTTGTGAACAATCTCCATAAAAGAGCCATGCCGCACAATTGTCTGGGCTTTCCATCCGGCTTTTTTCGCACGCTCACAGGCCATAGCGAGCAGGAACTCTCCCATATCTTCCAATTCATTCTGAACTACTTTGGTGTGCCTGACAGGCCCCAGTTTCTCCAGAAAATGAACATTTGAGATATACAGGAAAATTAGCTTTGCTTTCCATTTCTTGGCAAGAGCAATCACAGCATCCTGGTTTGGATAACTCTTCTGACCTCCGCGAGTGGGATATAAAATTATTCTCATGCTTTTCCTCTCAAAAAACTCCAAAACGAATCATCAGCCACAGATTGCCGATAAACAAAGTAATGTAGGTGATTGGTAAGCCGATCTTGAGAAATTCTTTGAACGAAATCGGGGAGCCCGCCTGGGTGGTGATACCTGCCGTGACTAGATTTGCTTCGCCCCCAATTAAAAACCCATTGCCTCCCATCGCGGTTCCCATGGAGAGTGCATAATACAAAACCTTGCTACTTGCCCCCGGGATAGAACCGGTTAAAAAGTCAACCACCGGCAGCATGGAGGCGGCCAGAGGAATATTTGCAATCACGGTTGATAGTGAGCCGACCCCAATCACAAGCACAAAGATAGCCAATCCCAAGTTTTCGCCAACGACTTGGCTGATGCTCTTGGCCGCGAGATCAATCAGACCAACCTCCTGCACAGCCCCAACGACCATAAACAACGCCATAAAGAAAACCAGAGTTGTCCAATCGACTGCCGTAATCATTCGGTTAATGTCAGGCTTTAGCCAAATCAGCAAAACCGTTGCGCCGACAATCGCCGGGACAGCCGGGACCACATGAATCCGTTCGCCGACCACAAAGCCAATCAGGGTGAATACAAAAACCACCCCCTGACTTCTTGAGAGCATCTGGATCGCGGATACGCCCTTTCTCCTTCAACTTCTCGTACAGCGTCTTGGAGATCCCCCCGCTGACCTTTTCCCACTCCTTGCGGTAGTGCCAAATGACATATCCACTCATCGCAGCGAGCGCAATCAATACACCAACTGTTTGGTTAACCAAAAAATCGTAAAACCCAATCCCGGCAGATGCCCCGATCAGGATGTTGGTTGGCGTCCCGATCAGTGTCGTGATTCCTCCCACATTTGAAGCGAGCACTTCGGGGATGATCAGTGCCAGGGGGTTAATGCCAAGAGCCAGCCCAATTTGCAAGCTAATGGGTGTCATCAAGAGCATGGTGGTGAAATTGTCGAGCAGGGCCGAGGCAACTGCCGTGAATGCCATTAAAAT
>NZ_CEYOSI010000343.1:0-2257 GCF_982879505.1 Candidatus Desulfolinea nitratireducens | reverse complement strand
CGCTTTGAGCCGATCACGCCAATATAGGCGGCTGGGCTATCCAGTAGATCCGGCAATGCGATCCCGTCCACGTCCGCGCCGCGTGTCGTCAGGACGATATAGGTCTGTGCGTTTATCTCCACATGACGAGCGATCTCGTCCATCGGCACAGGATGATACTCGTCTGCATTGGGTATATTTTCAGGAGTGCAAAATTCGACTCTATCCTCGGCGATCACCACGCGGAAATTTAGCCATTTGGCGAGATGCGCTGTCGCCTTGCCAACATGTCCTGCGCCAACGATCAATAAGGTGGGTTTAGGCAAGATCGGTTCCACATATACCTCCACGGTTCCGCCACAAATTCCAGGATCGCCTTTGGCGGGGTCAGACATATTATAAGTAAGAAAACGTGCTTTTCCATCCTGCATAGCTTCAAGGGCCTCTGTGTGGATACGGCCTTCCAATCCTCCACCGCCAACTGTACCGAGAATGCCCCCATCGGCATAGACCAGCATCTTACTGGTCCCATGACGAGGCGTGGACCCTTGAGAACGGACAATGGTTGCCAATGCTGCGACCTGATTGGTTTCTTCGATTTCTGCGAGTGCCTGAAAGATAGTTTTCATTATTCGATGACGATAGGATCCTTTAGGGGTAATATTCAATTGAAACTGGTTGTACAACTTGTAATTGTTGATAATAATTTCTCAACCATTGATTCGACCAGCCCATTATTGTGGTCTGGCGGACAATGCTGAGCACATCTGATCTCGTGATTTTTGCACCATTTAATATAACATGGATATTATCACGGCTCAGGGCGACGGTCTTTTTGGCGAAGAAGAGCGGCCACATACAAGCCAGCCGGATGCCGTGGTGAACCTGGGGGATGGCAGTGATATATTCTAAACCATGCTCTAAATGTTCATCAGCTTTATCGGCTAAAGCATTAATCACCTGAAGTGCAAGGTCGATATTCTCTTGTGCAAATAGGCTATCTCTGGTTAATCCAAGCGGTTCGTAAAAAGTGCGTGGGACAAAAACCCAGCCCCGCTCATAATCCTTACGCAATCCGCGGATAATATTGACGGTTTGCAGGGCCAGCCCAAAATGGCGTGCCAGTGGTCGCAGAAGATGATCTCTTTTTAGTAAGGCTGGCGAATAAGCCCCGAAAAGATCTGTGAGCAGATAGCCAACCCTCCCGGCGACCTGGTGCATATAATCATCCATCTCTTCTTCGGTATTTACTACGGGACCATGCTCCTGCCAGCGTGCCATCCCAAGGGAAGAATCGATCACATGCCTGTTGATGATCTCTTGTGTTTCGAGAGGCAGTTGGTGCAGCGCCGCCTGAAGTTCATCGGCATTTTGAGCCACATAAACTTCGGGGTCGCTTGCATCGAGATGGGTGATCTGGCTGGTAAGCGCTCCGACGGGTTTTTCTCCAGCGAGAATTTTTGTCCAGAGACGAAGTAATTCAGCCTTGTGCTCTGCGGCCAGGTCTTCATTATCTTCAAGGCAATCTGAGACGCGCAATAATAAATACGAGATCGTAACAGCTTCGCGCAAGACAGGAGGCAGGCGTTCGATGGATACGGCAAAGGTTCTGCTTACGGCGCGTAATGTCTTTTGTAAGTGCATGGCTTTTGCTCCATAAGTTTCATAGAATGTTACTGGTTATAACACTAAGGTCTCCATTGTCGTTGCAAATCGAGTTTAACCAATCCTAACCTCTAAGCCGGTTTCACCCTTGATCTCATTGGCAAAGGCCTGCAAATTGCTCAACTGAAAGGCGCTGGCGCCATCTTCGGGGCGTAAAAACACAACCATGGCAGCAGCAGTTTCGTGGAGCAAATGGAAGGAAATTGCGATGAATACCAGCAAAAAAATGACCACCGAAATTAAAGCGGCAAAACCCAGTTCCCCGTCAGATATTAAGATTGCCTCGTTCAACATAAATGCTCAAACCTTTTCTTATTAAACTGTGGCTAAATTTTCTACCGCTCCAAAAGCCCCAGTACAACTGGCAACAATTGTTTTTTGCGGGATACCACACCCCTGGCCAAGCGCGTCCCATCTGGTTGAATAGGATAGGGTAAATCGCTCAGCTCAGATGGTCCTTCTGCGATCAATAGGCGGCTGGAGCCACGAACCACATCAGTGACGAGCAACATCGCAAAATCGACCGATTGCTTGCTGCGTAAATCCTCCAGCTCGAGCTTTAAATCTTCAAGATGTTTGGATAATTGCAGCAAATCGGTGACCTCGGCCTGGG
>NZ_CEYOSI010000342.1:0-2258 GCF_982879505.1 Candidatus Desulfolinea nitratireducens | reverse complement strand
GTGTATAATATTGGTATATATAGTCCTTATGGATTAGGAAAGAATAATGTCAGAAAAAAAGAAAATCAACGAGAAGGCAATTCGAATAATATGGGGCTCAGCAGAGGATTTGCCAGCTCTGTATGCTAATAATCTGTATATTTCGCATGGTGGAGAAAATGAATTCCATCTATTCTTCGGGCATTTAACCCCGCCTATAACTCATGGTCTTACTGAGGATGAAATGCCTGACAATGTAGAGATAAAGCCAGTTGCGAAAATTGTTGTTACTCCCGAGATGATGGGAGAATTTCTTCAAGTGTTAAATGACAATTATGAGAAATTATTAAATAAGAAAGAAGGGAAGAAATGACGATTGACAGCCTTAGTATATCTCAATTGAGATTATCGGATGGTTATGTAGCGAAAGAAAGTGAGCAAAACTTCGTTAGTTCTTCAGATTCAGTAGAAAACGCATACATACTGTACCATGGTGATACTTATCGGGTGAATACAAAACAGCTTTGGTTTTGGACAGATGAATGGCAAAACGGGGAACGTCAGGTTGATGAACATATTCGCAATGGGAATGTGCAGAGCTTTGATACTATGGATGAATTTCTTCGTACTTTAGAAGAATAGGGGTATGAAGTTCCGCCGTACGCCGTCATTCTATGATGATTTTGGTGGATTAGAATCACGCGATCAACAAGCCGTGAAGGATGCTTTTCCTGACGTTGCGAGAGCTTTACAAGGGGATGTGGAATTGTTCAATCGCTTCCGTATAAAGAGAATGAAGGGACATCCTGAAATTTGGGAGGGACATGTGAGAGGAAATAGTTTATGTTTTACTTTTCAATATGAATATACAACTGATGGCGAAAAGGTGTGTTTCTTTCGAAAAGTAGGCACTCACGACATTTATAGTAATCCGTGAAAAGGATCCCGCAAAAGCGGGACTTTTTTATTGTCTATAATGCTCATTATCATAATATACAAGTTTCATTAACCGAAATCAATTGTCATATGTCATAAATATTAAAGCGACTACCCCCTGAGGGGGGCAGGGGATAGTCTAAATCGTGTCCAACCGGAAGACCGATTGTTCAACCCCAGTATAGCGCAGCAATAAACGAATTTCAAGAGGTACTGATTATATTGAAGGGCCTTTAATGAAGCCTGTTTTGAAGCCTGGTCTCTTGTATGATAATAGGATAGAACCCACAATAATTTACTGACCGCATAAAAACCGACACCGAACCAATCATTGGAAGTGGTTACGTGGTGCCGGTTTTTCTTTTCTGTTCAAATAAAGGAGGTGAAGAATTAGAGAACAAATGACAGCAAGGCATCCGCTCTTGTTACAAAAGCGATGCAAAGACCAGCTGGGGGTGATCCCCCACAAAAACCCAGTACCCATTTTACAAAAGGAGATTTTTCAATGTCTGTCAAATTTAATGTTGTTGAGCGTGGAAATCCATCTGACCCGGCCGCGCCCAAGAAATTCTATCCTTCCCCGGTTTCCACCGACCGGGTGGAGATGCGCGGCGTGGTGAATCGCGTAGCAGAGATGTCTACGATCAGCACCCCGGATACGATGGCAGCGGTAGAATCCCTGCTCAAGGTGATCCCGAGCTACATCAGTGAGGGCAGAATTGTAGACCTGGGCGATTTCGGATCTTTCTGGCTGCGCCTGAAAACCAATGGCTCCGATACCGAGGATCAGGTGAGCGCCGAAAATGTTAAAAATGTGCTGGTGCTCTTTCGTCCCGGACCGGAATTTGAGCGCATTTTGGACGATATCAAGTTCCGCAAGGCCTGATCCGCAAAAAGGTACTGACCTTTTAGTGAAAAGGTACTGACCTTTTATCGAAAAGGTACTGACCTTTTGGCAAAAAGGTACTAACCTTTTGGCAAAAAGGTACTAACCTTTTGAGAGATAGGTCCTAACCTTTTCAAGAGACTACCTCCTAAACCTGCAGGGGGTAGTCGTTTAACATGTATGGCAAATGACAATTCGTGATTAGTGCGTGAAAATTGGATCGTAAAAGTAATCTCTTTTAGTCAATCGTTTGGAAAAACTATCAAACCTGAATAGGAAGTTCAGGCTTGGATAGTCATTTTTATATTCGTCTATATCGGATGCCGTTACGCTCCCAAAATATAAACCCCGTGAAATGAAAGTTCTAGATGAAGAGCAGGTTCGGACATTGCTTGATGCAGTAGAAGGAACTCGCTATTATGCTTTATATTATCTTGCAGTTACTACAGGTCTCAGG
>NZ_CEYOSI010000341.1:0-2318 GCF_982879505.1 Candidatus Desulfolinea nitratireducens | reverse complement strand
TCGGAAATAATTTGCATATCAGGGCTTATTATCAAACCCAAAGTATTTTGGGAATCATCTACTGGTATTTGCTTCTGCCCTTCCACGGTTATATATTCAAGGATTTACTCAAAGAAATTATCCGGCAAAGGTAATCCGTAGACTCAATTTTCAACAAATAAACAAGTGAAAAATATCTGGGATTAATACCAGATTATTCCTTTTCTGGCGTAAAATCATTCTACCGTCAAATACTCATCGAAGTTTCCTGAAAGAGGAGTAAATTGTTATGATTGAATGGCTTAGCACACTAAATCCCGTTATCCAGGCTCTCATGGGCACATTATTTACATGGTTCTTAACCGCCCTTGGCGCTGGTGCGGTTTTTACCTTCAAAACCATAAATCGACGTCTATTGGACACCATGCTTGGCTTTGCTGCCGGAGTAATGATTGCAGCCAGCTTTTGGTCCCTTCTGGCTCCAGCAATTGAGATGAGCGAAGAAGGATCACTTCCCAGGTGGGTCCCTGCGCTCGTAGGATTTTTAGTGGGTGGCGCTTTCCTTTGGGGCACTGACAAATTGTTACCTCACTTACATATGGGAATGCCCACCAGTGAAGCCGAAGGTGTCAAAACTTCCTGGGAACGAAGTATATTATTAATTCTGGCTATCACTCTGCATAATATTCCAGAAGGCCTTGCAGTTGGCGTAGCTTTTGGTGCAGCAGCCGCGGACTTTCCTTCTGCTTCAATTACAGGCGCAGTTGCGCTGGCAATCGGGATCGGGTTACAAAACTTTCCTGAGGGTGCAGCAGTATCAATTCCCCTGCGCCGTGAAGGATGGACACGCTTAAAAAGCTTTTGGTACGGGCAGATGTCCGGCATGGTCGAACCGATCGCCGGCGTGCTTGGGGCGGCAGCCGTCTTATTCATCCGTCCAATTTTGCCCTACGCATTGGCTTTTGCCGCTGGTGCAATGATATATGTGGTCGTCGAAGAATTGATCCCTGAATCACAGATGTCGAGGGATGTCCACTCATCTACAATTGGCGCAATGCTCGGTTTTGCGGTGATGATGACACTGGATGTGGCTCTTGGATGAGTAATCCAATTAACACCTCAATGTCACTCCATCAAAAAGGCTCTCGAGATTGAGAGCCTTTTTGGCGTATTGGGTTAATTTCATCATCCTTACTTCAAGACGATTTCATAAGTCTGGGGTTATTTCTATTGTAAGTGAGAGAAATTTCACATACAATTATTATGATCTGCTGGACAGGATCATCGGAGGAGGTAGCAATGGGTTATTTAATTGAAGAAATGTTTCTCTCACATTTTGATCAAACGATGCAATTGTGGAGAACCTCAGATGGGGTACATTTGAAAAGCGTCGATTCACGTGAGACAATCGGTCGTTTTCTGAAAAGAAACTCTGGGCTAAGCTATGTGGCTATTGAAAATAATAAGGTGATCGGGGCTGTGCTTTGCAGCCATGATGGCCGGATTGGCTTTCTAACCCATCTGGCCGTTGATCCGGATTATCGACGCCAGGGGATCGGTCGCTCGTTGGTTGGTCGCTGTCTATATGCGCTGATGGGGATTGGGATCAGCCAATGCGCCCTGATGCTTTTTGAAGAAGATCAAAATGCGCTCAATTTTTTCAAAACAATCGCTCTTTCTGGGCGCGTTGAAATGCTCATGATGAAAAAACTGGAATAATTCCCTCCCAGGAATCGAAAATGCTGAGAAGTCTCTCTCAGCATTTTCATGGTTATTAGTGGCGGTCCCGACGGGAGCGCAACTTGCAGTGCGTAACAAATTTACGCTTATTTCCGACAATCAATGAGTGTGAATAAAAGGCGGGAAACTCTTTAGGAGACAAAACTCTCATTCAAGAACTTCCACGTTCTCCATTCTAAATACATCTCTATTGCTCGTCAATGGCTGACCGTAAAAGACGAGACTTATGTCCTTTATTTGTAGATTTCAGCAGATTCTTTGTACTCATAGCAGGAAGTGTTGTAGAGCATACCTTGACCTTGGTGCTAAATTACTTACAAACAATGAGATGTTGCTCCAGCGCTCATCTCAAAGGCGATGCAAAGGCCAGCTGCATGGTTGCCCAACCTCTATATAGTATGTTTTTCCACCATTTATATTATAGGGCGTGCAATAATGTGGTTTTAAATCACTGCTACCCGCAGACGAAATTTACACCCGTATATTCGATTTATACTGCCCGGAGAAAGTTTTGGTTTCTTTGTAGCCACATTTTCTCACTTTGCACTGATAGAAATTAAATCCAATTTTTCTTCTTCCAACGCTCAATCAAAGCTAAA
>NZ_CEYOSI010000340.1:0-2335 GCF_982879505.1 Candidatus Desulfolinea nitratireducens | reverse complement strand
CGCCTCTAAACGGATGCAAGCCTCCGCCGGTGTGTGTCGCAACGCATTCCCAACCAGATTGCCTAAAACCTGATCAAGACGTCCAGCGTCAGCAGTGATCGATAGCTCTTCGTCCTCCACATCCACGATCAATTCAACATCCGCCTCATCCGCCTGACCCAGAAAACTGGTCCGCACATCTTCCAATAACTCGGGGATATTTACTTCCTCCAGATTCAAGTACAACTGGCCACCCTCTGCGAGCGAGATCGTTTGAAGATCATCCACTAATCTGGATAAAAGTCGGGTTTCGTCAAGCATCGATTCGATTTGCTCCGGAGTCGCCTCGTAAACACCATCCAGCAGCCCTTCCAGGTTTCCACGCAAAATATGGAGAGGGGTGCGCAATTCATGGGCAACATCGGCGGTCATATTCCGGCGTTGTTTATCAGCGTGTGCCAGTTCATCCACCATCCGGTTGAAGGATTCGGATAATCTGCGAATCTCGCTCGGGCCTCGCTCGGGGACACGAACAGTGAGATCGCCATCCGCAACTGCATCCGCGGCGGTCATCACGTCTGCAAGGGGGGTTCCCATTTTTCGAAAAGCACGCGAACCAAAATAGCCAAGCGTTGCAATGATCAAAATCGGGATCCCGCAAAAGAAAAGGGGAACAAAAATGCCCGGATTATGAGATAAGAACAGAGGCAAGGGCATATGCGAGCCGTCAAATGTAAAATCCCCGGAACGGAATAAAGCCCCCAAAAAGGCGCCCGCCATCAATAATGGGAGCGCTAAAAATAGAAAAAAGCCGATAAAGCGAATCCATAAAAACCGTCTTTTGCTACTATGGCGCAGGCGGTGATGAAGAAAATGGCCCCTTCCCATCCATCTTTCGTCTGCCCAGTTTTCTTTTTCTGAAAATCTACTTTGTCGTGGATGCATATTTATAGCTCGTCGTTAAATCTATATCCCACGGCATAAACGGTGAGAATATAGCGCGGGTTGGCTGGGTCGGTTTCTATTTTGCGGCGCAAATTTTTGATATGCGCATCGATGCTGCGGTCATAACCAATATATGCCACACCATGTAAATTCTCCAATAATTGCGCCCGTGAAAATATTTGACCAGGATGTTGCGCCAGGGTTTGCAATAGGCTGAACTCGATCCTCGTCAGGTGAAGGGATTCTCCCGCAAGATTAACGCTATGACTCTCGGTATTCAACTCAAGATCTCCAACTCTAATCACGCCCGGAACATAAACATTTCCCTTGGCCCGGCGTAACAAGGCCCGAACTCGGGCAACCAGTTCGCGTGGCGAAAAAGGCTTGGAAATATAATCATCTGCCCCAAGCTCCAAACCGATCAGACGATCGGTTTCTTCTGCACGGGCAGTCAGCATGATGATCGGCAGATCTGATTCACGGCGGATTGCACGGCAGACATCCAAGCCATCCATACCGGGGAGCATCAGGTCAAGTACGAGAAGGTCCGGCTTTTCGCGTCGCGCCATTGCCAGGCCGCTATCTCCATCCCCGGCGACCAATACACGATACCCATTTTTTTCAAGATAATCGCGGGCCAGCCGGGCAATTTTCGGTTCGTCTTCAACGATCAGGATGGTTTCACTCATATTTTCATCTGCTCATTCCCTAAATCCAAAGTCAGGACTTTGCCCTTTATTGTAACCAATCTTTTCAAGGTAGTGCCAGGTACTAATTGATGCTCCCGCTGGATTTCTTCTAAAAAACGGGGATTACAAATCCCCTTCGAGCGTTTTCCATCACTTACCTTTTACCACCATTCTTTTCCATACTTATGCGATTTCCATCACCTTATAATTAAGGGCTATTGAATATGATCGTCCCGAAGGTTTATGGTGCTGAAGAAACTGAATTATGGAAACCTGCGGGACACCTTTCTTTTCCAGATTTAAAACTTTCATTGCAGAGAGAGTTTTCTCTGCAATGAAAGTTTATCATTCGACCTTATTTTTCAGATTTTTCTTCTTCGTCTGCATCTTCACCCTCAGGAGGCATTTTGCTCCAGTAAGGATGGTGACCCCAAGGGCCGCCCCTGCCTTCAGGATGCATCCGATAAGCCCATGGAGGCCCAAATCGACGTCCCATGATAAGACGGAAAAAGAGACCAAAGATCATCAAGAAAAAGAATCCGGTAAAGAGCATTCTCCCAAGTGAGATAAAGCCCATATGGCCGTAGCCATAACCGTATCCGTGACCAAATCCGCGGTAGGGCATCATTTGCTCAAAGCCACCTTCAGGAAAGGTCATATCCGACATTACGCCCTGGGAAAATCCAGCGCGATAGAGCATTGCACCACCGCCAACAAGCAGG
>NZ_CEYOSI010000339.1:0-2367 GCF_982879505.1 Candidatus Desulfolinea nitratireducens | reverse complement strand
CCGTACCTGATCCAATTCAGCGTATTGAGAATCCCTTATTAAAATCGATCTGCTCTGAAAGGTGTCAAATTAATTAATGGTGTTTCTCCCAATATAATTTGCGATACCAACTTACCTGTAATCAGCCCATGGGTCATCCCCAGGGTTCCATGACCGGTGGCCAGAATTAGATTTTTTAACTTGCCATTACGCTCAATTATTGGTAGATCATCCGGTGTTGCCGGCCGATAGCCCGACCATTTGACCTCATCTTCCAATTCTTCCATGCCAGGTAGATATTCATTAACCGAGTGACGAATAGCCGCCAATCGTCTTTCGTTAATTGAAGGATCGAAACCTGCCAATTCCAGCGTACTGGTAAATCGCAACTTATCTCCCATCGGTGTTACCGCGATTTTTCGTTCAGACAAAGAGAGCGGGTATTGAGGGCTGGTAGAGGTGCGTTTGTAGGTCAGACTATATCCCTTTGCGGGTTGGATAGGCAGTCTCAGATTCAGGTCACGAGCAATCACTGGTGACCAGGCACCCGCCGCCAAAACTACCTGATTGGGAGAATAGGCACCTTTGGATGTAAGCACGGTTGAAATCTGGCGGTCAGATATCTCAAATCCAGTTACCAGCGTGCCTGTTTTAATCTCTACACCGTGATTTTTGGCAATACGCGCCATCTCGTCTACAAAATGACCAGGATTTACGTGTGCATAAGCCTCGCAATATATGCCGTGAGTAACGGCAGGCAACACATCCGGTTCTATCTGTCGCACGCCATCTGCGTCAAGCGTAGACACATCCACGCCAAATTCTTTTATCAGATCGATATCATTTCCCCATTTATCAAACCCCTCTTCGCTTTTAAAAAGAATCAACCGTCCTTTATGCTCGAAGCCAAAATCCATATCTTCTTTGGCTAATAGATCATCAAAGAGATCAAAACTACCCTGCCCCAATGATAATAAGATCGGGATTGATCGCCGCATCTGTTTTTCATTACAAGCCCGAAGAAATTTCCACAACCAACTTATAAGATCAAGATTTAGACGTGGTTTGATATAAAAGGGGCTTGTCGCATCAAATAACCATTTCAACCCCTGGCTGGGAACACCCGGTGCAGCCATGGGTATGGAAAATCCATTGGCGATCAAGCCTGCGTTGCCAAAAGAACTACCCGCTCCAATATCATCCTTTTCAAGGACAGTCACTGACCGGCCTTGCCTGGCCAGATAATAGGCGATAGATACACCGATAATTCCGCCACCAATGATGATGATGTCTTTTTTTCGATCCATAAATGTGATCTCTCAGTTGGACAAATTCTTTTTTGAAGTGATACCTATTATCCCAATAAATAATAAACGGCTTCCAGTTGGATTACCAGAGGCAGTTTTTCTTTTTGCAAAGGGGCGAAAATAGGAATAAATGATTATTATTGATAGGTGACCAATATCCCATCAGCACCTTTCATTTTTGAAAGGTGTTTTATCGCACTTTTATGTCACAATATAGACCTCAAAAAAAACATGTAAAGGAGATAGAAGTGAACAGAAATAAGCTATTTTTAAGCACATTATTTGCAATCATTTTTTTAGCTATACAGGTAATTGCCGTTGGGGCAGCACCCGCCATGGAGGAGACTACTCCTGAGGTTGGTAGCGTTTCAAGCATTACGCTGGAAACCGATCCCGGGACTGGTCTTACAACGGTGGTCGTGGTTTATACATATGAGACCGGAGAGCCGCAAACTGTGGCCCTCAGTCTTGAAGAAGCCGCTGAACTTGGATTGGTGATTGATGATGGCACAGGAATTTATGTAGTAAACGAAACCATGCTTTCTGCTGAGGCCGAGAAAGAACATCCGGTTGGCTCTGCCCTTTCAGAGTTCTTCAGCAATTTCTTAGGGGTAAGCTGCGGCGAAACAACTCCCGTAGAAACAACTGGCGCAGAAACAAGTGGCGAAGGTTGCTACGGAACAATCATGCAATACCATGAGGAAGGCGCTGGTTTTGGAGTAATAGCTCAAGCCTTATGGATGGCAAATGCTCTTGAAAGCGACACAGTTAGCTTCTCTACAATCATGGAAGCCAAGATCAACAAGGATTTCAGTACCATTGAAATGCCCGATGGCAGCACTCCAACAAACTGGGGGCAGTTCCGAAAAGCTGTTAAATCCCTTGATAGCGACAGCGAAAAAACCAAAAACAATCTGGGAGCGATCAAATCCGGTCATGCGAATAGCGACTCGGAAGAAGATACACAAACCGAGTTGAAAAAAAATGGTAAGCCTGATAAAGAACCTGGCAAACTTGATAAAGAAACCGGAAAGCCAGATAAAGAAACCGGAAAGCCAGATAAAGAAACTGGAAAGCCTGA
>NZ_CEYOSI010000338.1:1205-2388 GCF_982879505.1 Candidatus Desulfolinea nitratireducens | reverse complement strand
CCTTTTCTAAATTCTAATTGTATCCTGAGGGGCGTCAAGGAATGACAGTGTTACCTGTTTTTAGTAAAAGAAAACTCGAACTTTCAATTACCAGGTTACACCGTATAGAACGGTGTGAGTTCCTTCTAAAGGGGGGGATTTCTTTTTTAAGGATTAGACAATCAACTCCACACCACTATCCGTTTCACCCATAACAATTAAAAAATGGCCTTCGATCTCTGCAAGCAAAGTTTCCATATCCTTCCCTTGTAAGGGAATCTGTCCACCGGCCATTGTTCCGTGTCCGCCTGCTTTTCCGGGCGGGACAATGACTTGTTGAATGATATTGCCAGCATTTTGTCCCATCGGTTCGGTACGAAGCGAGAGATGCAGGGTGTCTTCGTGTTGCCCCAGACAAAGCGCGGCATGGGTGTTCTGCAAGCGGATGAGGATGTCTGCCATTTCAGCGGCAAAGTCTGGCTGCTCCATCAATCCGAGGCGCGCTACGATCACCTTTCCGAACAAGCGAGTCGCATGTAACCCTCGGCTTAAGGCATGGAAATATCCACGGCTCAAGCTGGCCAGTTCAACCTTGGCTAATTCCTGCTGATCCAGGTAGTGGAGCAATTCTAAAAAGGCTACTTCATCAGCAGGTGATGCGCCCCGTGACAGGCTACGTGTGTCAGTCTTAAGTCCATAGAACATCGCTGTTGCCAGGATCGGATCGGGTTGAATTCCAGAGGCTTCCATGTATTGGAATAACATCGTAACCGTCGAGCCCATCTCCGTACGAATATCGGCATATGACACCGTATCGATCATCTCCCGAACCGGGTAGTGGTGATCGATCACAATGTGTTTCGGGTGGACTGTGTTGAGGCGGTTGTTCCCGGCGCCCGGTTGCGTATCTACCTGTGCTACTGCGGTATAGCCCCTCAGATCAGGCAATATGTCGCTGTGTTCCCATTCAGGGGTCAGGCGTTTAAGAACGGCCTGGTTTTCTGCACGGGCAACCAGACCGCTATAAACAAGTTGGCTGGGAATATCCCAGGCTTCTCGAAACAGAGTTGCTAACGCTTTGCCAGAAGCCAGCGAATCCGGGTCTGGGTTATCGTGCGTCAGGATGAGTACAGGGCCTTTTCCTGCGGTTGAGCGCAATTTATCCAAGTGGGTTTGGTTAATTGGGTTATTCATCTCGATAATT
>NZ_CEYOSI010000338.1:0-1195 GCF_982879505.1 Candidatus Desulfolinea nitratireducens | reverse complement strand
ATCAATAACAGTAACGTATATATATAATGTAGTATAGCATGGCTGCCTTCAAGGAAACGGGATATGTTATCTACACTAATGCGCTTTCATGACCGGAGTCGTGGACAAAAATACAAGTGGATTTTGTTTCTGAAACCATCTTCCTGATAAAATTCAGGTCAATCCATTCTGGTAGCCCAAATGTTTGCAAATCGGTCAGCGATGCCTGGGGGTGAAATGGGCTTTGGCACCTTCTCTTCTAAAGGAAAGCCTGAATTACTCCACCGTGTAAATCTTGACCATCTTTTCGGTCAAATCACTGTTGGGAATAACGATCCGGCCCTTGGGCAAGGTTATCTCTGCGCTCACAGTTCCAATAGCATCCAGTGTACCGGTTTCATTGTCAATTTGCACCTGATCGCCCAGTTCAAAATGCTCGCGGGCATAATAACCGGCCAGGATATTGTGAACTACTTCACGCGCACCGATGCCAAAAGCCAAAGCCAATCCTGCAACAAAGATGGTGATGATATTGGTCAGGGCGTTAGTCAATGGGGTCAAGTCTATGCCCAGCTCTTCGATAGCTGTGATAATGACAATCACAATTAACAACAGGCGTGTGCCTTTGCCAAGTGTTTCGTGAAATTCCACACCAGTGGCAGCTACCCCAACCTGCACCCATCGCCCGATAAACTGCGCCAATAACACGCCTCCAACTAATATCATGAAGGCAACGAACAGATGCGGCAGAAAGGAGAGCGCTGCGTTAAAAGGTGTAGCTTCCAGGTTGAGGTCCGAGCCGGTCAGGGATGCAAAAATGATATAGAGCCAGAGCAGCCAAAACGTCACACTTGAAGCGAGATCTGCCAGAGTGCGTCCCGGTTGGATTTTATCCAACTCCTGGGCAAAACCGGAGTGATCGAAAGCCTTGTTCAATCCTGTGCGGGTTACAACCCGTTTCACAAAGCCAGCTACAAGGCGCGAAACAATCCACCCGATCAAGATGATCAGAATAACAGTGATGATCGAGGGTAGATTTTCAGTAAAACTGGTAGATATACGTAGCAAAACAGATTTTAGAAGATTAGTATCCATAGCTTCTCCTTATTTTCTTTTACGAGGTGGCTTGGTGGAACCGATATTCAACAGCAGGGTTAATATACCAATTGATACACCCAAAAATCCCTTTACGCCCAGACCGATCAGATTTCCTGCC
>NZ_CEYOSI010000337.1:0-2401 GCF_982879505.1 Candidatus Desulfolinea nitratireducens | reverse complement strand
AGGTCAATCAATCGTTTTCCAAGTTCGTAGAAGCTGCTGACACGGGTTTCATCAACAAAGGAGCGAATCAACCAATCCGATTCAAGATGATGAATGGGAACACGCCCTGTGATTTCTTCATACATCGTGGGCATCCGTGTTACAGCTACACCGCTTTCCTGTGCATCCAGTATTGTTTGAAAAGTACTCCCCAACATTGCTCCAGTAATGGCAACAACAATATCGCTGATATTTTTCTCTTCAATAATCTTTAGCAAATTACTATTGCTCCCCAAAACTTGAAATCCCTCAACTTTTGTGCCAATCTTATTTGGATCATCATCCAGGAATCCTACCAGGAGGAACGGCTTTGGAAATAGCTCTTGATAAGCCTTTGATAATGTTACACCAGCCTTGCCTGCGCCAACGATCAAAATGCGACGCGCCAATCCCTGTGATGTGTAAAGTCGAATATATGCCAGACGCCAAATCCATGTCAGCAAAGCGGCAAGCAATAAAAATGCACCGATCACAATCCTGGGTAATGACGAGGGATTTACAAGGGTGATGAAAACCAATGCATAGCCAATCAAACCTATACCTGCCGCAATGACAATGCCACGCTCTGTTTTTCTCCTGTTGGCAGCGATCAGGGGCTCATAGAGTTCGATCAAAAGTAATAACCAGATCAGGGGTAAAAAATATACCCAGGCCTGGATATTTATGCTGAATATTTTTTCAGCCCTTCCCTCTGTAATACCTGTCGCAAGTAGTACTCTCCAGGAATACTCTCTCCAAATAAGGAGTGAGGATGCCAATGCAATCACGGAGGCGAGCAAATCCCCAAATACCAAAAGGGCGCGCTGTTCAGCATTGCCCAAGCGGATCGTGGTGGGACGCGATAAATTTTCAGCCATTCATTTTTACCTTTGACAAAGATCCAACCAGGCTCCACAGCAACCCGGAACCCCAGGAAATATGCATCGTTGAGATAGCCAGCGGAAAACCAAATTTCTTTTCCTTTACGGCTGCCAATGTGAGAATAAAGGAATAAAGAAACAGCTCTACTGCTAAAAGAAGGAAAATAAAAGGATAGAAAATGCCAAGTAATAATAATCCTAAAATGCTCAAAACAAAAACTGGGGGCAGGGCTTGTCGCCAGCGCAGAGTCTTGGGATATCGGCGAAGCATCTGCCATTTCCAAAAACCATAACGCCAATATTGGATCGATAATGCCTTTATTGTCGGGCGGGCAAAATAGATCGAGCGGATAGCGGGATCAAGCCAGATCTTTCCACCAGCCTGACGGATGCGGGCATTGAATTCGTAATCTTCGTTGGAAAGCAGGGTTTCATCAAAGAGACCGATCCGCTCAATCAGCTCACACCGAAACGCGCCAAAGGGAACTGTATCCACCTCCTGGGCTTGTGTAGCATGCCGATAAAGCGCATCCCCCACCCCAAGCGGATGGGCCGCCGCCGCGGCTATGGAGGCAGCCACCCAACCCCCGGCTCCCGGCTGAATATCCCAAACCCCACCGACATTATCCCCTCGTCCCGCGGTCAATGCATCCACGGAGAGAGAGACGTAGTCTGGATTGGGGGCGGAGTGAGCATCCAATCGGACGATGATCTCACCGCTTGCGGTGCCAATAGCCAGGTTCAGACCAGCTGGTATTATTCGGGCAATGTTATCGATAACGGTCAACTCCAGATCGGGATGCAGATCCCTAAAAGCGGCAATCTTTTCACGGGTCTTGTCTTCAGAGAGACCATCGGCAATGATTACTTCCATCTGCTCACGCGGATAGGTTTGCGCCAAGATCGCATCCAGCAAATTCTGGATGGTCTTTTCTTCATTGTAGCATGGGATGATAATCGAAACGGTTGGCAGCATTTTCAAAAAATTACGCAATACGAATTGTATTGCGCGTTGTGCAGATTATTTTCTGCGAGAGATAATTGTAGTCGCATCAACCTGCGCGACAGGCAAGGTAAGGTTAAAAATCGACCCTTCATTCACTTTGCTATAGGCCGTAATTTTACCACCATGTGCCTGAACAATCTCCTTCGCAATCGCCAAACCGAGTCCACTGCTATCTTTGCCTTTCCTGTTGCGGGAAAGATCAGCTTGATAAAAACGCTCGAAAATATGAGGGAGATTTTCGGGAGGGATACCCCTCCCTGAATCCGCTACGCTGACCTTAAGCGAACCTCCGACATCTTCAGCCTCGACACGGATCGTTCCGCGCGCGGAGGTATGCTTGAGCGCATTATCGATCAAATTGGTAAAAACCTGTGAAAGCCGATCTCCATCTCCCATCATCGAGGGTAAATCCGGCGTATTGATTTGAAGATCAACGTCCTTTTCTTTAGCACGAAGAGAAAATTTTTCACCTGAATTTCGCAGCAAAGCAGATAAG
>NZ_CEYOSI010000336.1:0-2411 GCF_982879505.1 Candidatus Desulfolinea nitratireducens | reverse complement strand
CCATCTGCTTCCGGGATGGGATAGTGTTCCTCCTCATAAACCTGGATCAGGGTACCCAGCGTATCCAGCAGGCCGTAAAGAGGGTGTGTTTCATCTGTGCCAATTTCATCCAGCAATTCATTCATCCGTGCGACAGCCGCGTCATACCCTTGCTCATTGTGGAATGTGAGCAGTGGGCTGATGCTCTCCCAGTGGGTTTGGATTTGATTTGTAAAAAGTGTCATTTTTTCCAGGCTCCTCGGTCATATTCTGCATGGGTCAGTACATGGCGGATATAGACCTTATTACGATTAAAGTGAATAGATGCAATCAGTCGATACTTGTTTCCGCCGATATTGAAGACAATCCATTTATCCACTTTGTCGGCAGATGGAAAAACTGTACGGAGGGCAGCGAAATTGTCAAAATCTGTTTTTTGTAAAATTTTGAACCAGCGTATAAGAGATGATTTTCCATCAGGGTGTTTTTCCCAAAACTCTCTTAAAGCTTTAAGGGAGATGATATGCATAAAAGAAATATATCTCACAATGAGATAAAATGCAAGGAGCCTTCCCTCCTTGCATTACAAGGTTTTCATTCGTAATACCTGTGCCCGAAAAGATATTCGCTCATTCGCGTCATTCGTGTTTCAAAACGCCTTAACCATCTCCCGCCATGGGATTTCCGGATAACTTGTGCGAGCATCTTCTGGAATTTTCTTAGCAGCTTCGCCAATAATCTCTACCGCACGAACAACAGAACAGACTGTTTTTTCGTCTTTCGAGAACATATCAAAATCCATGTTGCCGACAAACGAGATCGCTTTTTGCGTATTCGCAATCATGTCGCGGAGATAGTCCAGCCAAATCCGTTCAACCATCATATCGGTCGTGCCTCTGCTAAAATCCGCTCGCCGATATTTGGTTTCAGGCTATCTTTCATCACCAGATCAACTTCAATGCCTAAAGCATCGGAGAGGTAATTCTCTAGTTTTACAAAAGTAAAAAGTCCGGGCATCTCCGAAAAAGTTACCAGCAAATCCAGATCACTTTCGGATGTCTCTTCACCACGCAAAAAAGAACCAAAAACTTCCAAACTTTTTACATGGTATTTTTCTTGGATACTTGGAAAAATTGTATTGAGTTTAAGCAAAAGCTCATCAAGGGCAGGATGTGTGTCCATGCGTAAATTATACGGTAATTTTAAGCAACTACTTAGGTATGCCTTTGCGAGGCAGCTTTACGCCGAAGCAATCTCACAGAACAGAAGACTGCCACGTCGCAGGAGCATGCTCCTCGCAGAGTCATGCTAAAGAGGCTGAGTAGTTACAATTTAAAGACAAAAAAGCCGAGGGCCCCAAAAGACCTCGGCTTTTTATCTTTAACCTTGAACCGGAAACTTTTCTAAACGTTCTTCACCATCTCCCGCCAGAAGTCATCCTTCTCGCCGGGAACAAAGGGCGTATAGACCGTGAGCCTGTCTGCCAGACCCTCGTAGCGTTCCTTCAGCGCGGCGGGGAGCTTGGCATGCGTATCGGCGTAGGTCACAAATTCTGCCAGCATCTCATCCGTGATCAACATCGGGATCTCGGCCCATTCCCCTTTGGCGACAAATCCGCTCAGCTTCTCAGCGACAGCGCCCCAGCCGTAAAGCTCCATCACGCGGCGGTAGGAGGGCGTCGAGGCATAAAAGGCGATCTGCATCCGGGCCTGGTTGGCTTCCTCGGGCGTGGTCGCCACAAAAGCGGTCAGCGCAACAGATACATCCTCGCGGGAGCGTCCCGTTTTGGCAGCCCCCTGCTCAATCGCGGGGACGAGTACCTCGCGCAAATAGCGCGGGCTGTTGAAGGGATGGGCGTGGAATCCCTCGCAGATCTCGCCAGCCAGACGGGCGAGTCCCGTGTTGACGCCGGCGATGTAAATTGGAATCAGCCCCCCCTGCCCGCTGGGCATCCCCCCCGCTTGCGGGGGGGAACTGAGGGGGGGTGAAAGGGCGGGCAAAGGCCCAGGATTAAAGAATGGCGACATCAAGCGCAATTGATAATAATCCCCGTTAAAATTCAGTTTTTCACCGGTCTGCCAGGTATTCCAGAGGGCACGGATCGCCCCGATCTGCTCGCGTAATTTCCCCACAACGGAATCAGGCCAGGGCATCCCGAAACGTTTCGTGATATGCCCCTTGACCTGCGTCCCCAGCCCGAGGATGAATCGCCCCTCCGATTGAGCCGCCAGATCCCAGGCTGTATAGGCAATATCGCCGGGGGAGCGGGCAAAGGAGATCGCCACCGCGGTCCCCATCTTCATCTTTTTGGTATGTTCGGCGATCAGCGCATGCGGCAGAAATCCGTCGTGCTGGGTCTCGGTTGTCCAGAGGGCATCGAAACCGATCTCCTCGGCGGCACGCGCCACAGCAGGGACATCTTTCAGGTGCAT
>NZ_CEYOSI010000335.1:0-2416 GCF_982879505.1 Candidatus Desulfolinea nitratireducens | reverse complement strand
CATATATGCCAGGTAGGTTTTTCTATAAAACAGGAGCTTTAAATGGTTGAGAATATTCGGGAACTAGGTCGTGTCAAGTTGGTACAGCTGCAGCCATCTGGGCTGATTATTGAAACCCCGTCAGGAGATTATTATGATGTTTCCCGCAGGGTGGAGGTAGATCGTATCCAAATAACGTCAAACGGTATTGAAGCCACCACGCCTGATGGTGAACATGTGCTGGATATTCATCATTTGGATCACCCGGATAAAGCTTACGATGACGATGATCTGGTATGCATCGGCTTTACTTCTCATTATGAAGCCATGCGTAAAAAATTTGGTGATCACATGGTAGATGGCAGCGCTGGCGAAAACATCATCATTGAATATGATCAGGAAGTTTGGGAAGAGGATATTGGGCAGCAGCTTGCGATTGAAAATATGGAGAGTGGCGAAAGGATGCTGCTAGAATTTGTTAGTTATGCCACTCCTTGCGCGGAGTTCAGCCATTTTGCTGCTGACAGCCAAGATATGCCCCTGGAAAAAGAGAAACTAAAAGAAACACTTCAATTTTTGCATAAAGGTCGGCGCGGATTTTTATTGGTCATGCGAGGCGATCAGCAAACTGCAATAGTGCAAGCGGGAGATCGTGTATTTGCGATTCATGAATAGAAATATATGAAAGCCAATCTGGTTTTAAAAAATGCTTCTGTTTATACAGTAGACAAGGATCGCAGGTGGGCTCAAGCGGTTGCCATTGCTGATGCGAAAATCATCTTTGTTGGTACGGATTCGGATGTTGAAACCTATATCGATCCTGATACAGAAGTTATCGATCTGGCTGGAAAAATGGTTTTGCCCGCATTTGTTGACAGCCATATGCACCCAGCGCTAAGCGCCCACTTATACCAGTATCAATTAGCCCTTTTTGATGTGAATGGCAAAGACCAAATCCAGGCCTATCTCAATGCCGTCTGTGAATTTGCGGAATTGAACCCGGATTCACCATGGATCATCGGCGGCGGGTATTTACGATCGGCCTTCGATGAAATTGGGCCGCGCAAAGAGTGGCTCGACGAGGTTGATGCAGAACGTCCGATTGCAATTACTTCCAGGGATGGGCATTCGATGTGGGTCAATTCAAAAGCCCTGGACCTGGCGAAAATTACCAAAGATACACTCCAGCCTGAAGAGGGCGTTATCAAGCATGATCCCAAGACAGGGGAGCCTTCCGGGTTACTTCAGGAGCCTGGGGCGATGAACCTGATCAATCGCATAATGCCAAAGCCCCCCAAAGAAGAGATCGTGAAATCGCTGATCTGGCTTCAGAATTGGCTTAATGCCAAAGGAATTACTACGACTCACGAGGCGATGCTGGGTATCGATGAAAGCCATCTCTATCAGGCTTACGAAGAACTCGCACAAGCAGGAAAAATGACTGTTCGATATCGGGCCTCATGGACTATTTCGCCGGAGGGCGATGCCAAATCGCAGATTGATCAGGCCAAAATTCTGGCAAAAAAATTTTCACATCCGCATTTCAAAGCAGAATCATTCAAGTTCTTTGCGGACCATGTCATTGAAGAGGAAACAGGCTATCTACTTGAGCCTTACGCTCACAGGGATGATCATTGGGATGGGATAAAAGTCTGGGATGATGATATTCTGCGGAAGGCCTTTACCCAGATAGATTCTGAGGGATACCAGATTCACGTTCACGTGATTGGGGATGCCGCCGCGCAATATTCATTGGATGCGCTCCAGGCAATGGTTGCCACGAATGGGGAGCGGGACTCCCGACATTCGTTCGCCCATCTACAGCTGGCACAACCGGAGGATATCCGGCGTATGGGCGAATTGGGGCTGAGCGTCCATACAAGCCCCTACTGGATGAATTTGGATGATTATTTCTGGAAGTTGAATCTGCCTTATCTGGGGCATGAGCGGGCTTTTTACCATCAATATCCATTAGCAAGCCTATTCGAAGCCGGAGTTAATGTAACCATTGCCAGTGATTTCTGGGTCTCTGAGCCAAAACCATTGACAGCGATTTATGGCGGTATGACCCGGCAAGTATCTCAACATGAATTTGATAGTAGCTATGGCTCAGAATCAAGCTATCGTCGGGTATCAGATCCCAATGCGGAGTTAGAGGAAGGGGATCTGGGGGTATTGCCTCCTCTTGAGGAGCGGGTGAGTCTCGAAAAGATGATTGTTGCCTCAACCCTTAACGGCGCATATGCAAACTTTCTGGAAAAGGAAATTGGCTCCATCGAGGTGGGGAAGCTGGCTGATCTGGTTGTCCTCGAGCAGAATCTTTTTCAGATTGACATCGAGGAAATTCCGGCAACTCGAATTTTGATGACCTTTTTTGAAGGACAGCAAGTCTACTCGGCAGAAAAGTAAAAATATTCCATTTCTCTGTATTAACAAT
>NZ_CEYOSI010000334.1:0-2438 GCF_982879505.1 Candidatus Desulfolinea nitratireducens | reverse complement strand
TTCAGTAATTCTTGTAAATTCCGCTGCGTGGAGCGACTGTGAGTATGAGAATAATCAATTGCTCATCTTCAATCGCGTAGATAATGCGCCAATCTCCCACGCGGATACGAAAGAGGTTCTCATGTCCCATTATTTTTTTATAACCTTTTGGGCGCGGGTTTTCTGCAAGCGAGCGAATAGCTTGCCTGGTTCGATTCAACATTTCGCCGCGCAATCGCTTCAACGATTTTTCTGCTTTACGATGGATAATGATTTGCCAACGATTTTCCCCCATGAGGCTATTCTTCGCTATTTAGTTCTGCGTCAACATTATCCCAGGCGCGTGCAAGGGATGGATCAGTTTTCCATTCTTTGTAAGCAGCGGCGGCTTCCCGTGTGGCCCGCATTTCTTCCAGGGTCTCACGGATTTGTTCGTAATCAACTGCGGGGATCATGACCGCAATTTCTTTACCATTGCGCTCAATGAGCATATCCTTGCCCGCAAAAACCTGATCTAGAATATCTCGCCATTTTGCGCGCGCTTCACCGCTTTTAATTTTTGTAGGGAACATCCATAACTCCTTTGCTAAAGCGTACGTTATGTACAAATTGTACGCTTTGTGCGTGAGAGAGTCAAGTGAAATGTATGCAGGTGGAGGTTAAGGACGCTGAACATCACTGCATCAATTTGGTGCGTAATGCAGCAACTAAATTTTCTACATCAGCATATTCACAGCTGGCGTCTTTATTGATAAATGAGACTCCACGCTCTTCGTCATCTTCCTTACGCGGCATCAACCATGCATGGAAATGAGGGACGCCCTCCAAAATAATTAATTGATAAATTCGCTCTGCTTTCGTTATGGTTTTGAGCGCCGTATAAATCTGCTTCAATAAAGGCCCGTATTCTGCTAATTCATCAGGATTAGCTTGTGCAAAATCCAGAAAATGTCGGCTGGACTCTATGATAAGCGTTCCTAATGGACCCCTGTCCACAGGGGCGTGACAGATCTTCCAGCACTCGCCATCGAGAATGTATCCTCCCGGTGGGGGAGCAATTATTCCCTCGTGTTTTTGGCAGAGGAAGCAATTCATAAAACTCCTTGCCTAGCCATCTTTCGCCGATTACAATCCTTCCAATGGATACAGAAACCGCTTATAACAAGGCCCTTGACTACCTCTATTCTTTTGTAGATTATAGCCTGAAACATGCCTCCGAGCTCGCCAAGGCCGAGTTCAACCTTGACCGGATGCGTGACCTGATGCATTTACTCGGCGATCCGCAAAATGATTATCCCATCATTCATATTGCCGGGTCAAAAGGAAAGGGTTCCACGGCTGCATTTACAGCCAGCGCATTGCGTGCCGCCGACTATCGCGTCGGCCTTTATACCTCGCCCCATTTGCAGGATTTCACTGAGCGGATGCAGATCAACGGTGTCCCCATCCCGCAGGATGAATTCGCCGCCCTGGTAGAAGAGATCAAGCCTTCCGTGGCGCAGGTTCCTTTTATCACCACCTTCGAGCTGACCACTGCGCTGGCTTTTCTCTATTTCTCTCGCCAAAAGATCACGGTTGCGGTCATTGAAGTCGGCCTGGGGGGACGACTGGATGCGACCAATATTGTCACGCCGCTAGTTTCGGTGATCACTTCCCTTTCATTGGAACATACCGCTGTTTTGGGAATTACCCTGACCGAGATCGCCCGCGAAAAAGCAGGGATCGTCAAAGAGGGACATCCCTTCGTTTCAGCACCCCAAAAACCGGAAGCTGCCTCCGTTTTGGATTTGGCCGCCGAGGAGTACAATGTCCCGTTAACCCTCGTTGGACGGGATCTGATGTATAAAGTGAAGAAGAAAACCATTGATGGGCAAATGCTCGAAGTCTGGATGCGGAATGGTCCAAAGATGAAACTCAGTATTCCGCTTTTGGGTGACCATCAGGTGGAGAACGCGGTCACGGCTTATGCTGCGCTTATCGCCGCCCGCCAGGAAGGCCTCGTGTTCAACGCTGCCCAACTCAAACAGGGATTTGCTGAAACAAAATGGCCCGGGCGCTTCGAAATCTGGCGCGAGAAGCCGCCCATTGTGTTAGACTCAGCCCATAATCCCGATTCCTTTGCCAAACTGCGCCAAACCCTCGACGAATACTTCCCGGAATGGCCGGTCATATTAATTTTCGGTGTCTCGGAAGATAAAAATGTGGCTGACATGTTGAAGGAATTAGCTTCTCGGTTGGAAAAAGTACTCTTGACGAAATCTGTGCATCCACGCGCTGTTGAAGTGCAGAAACTGGTTGGGTTTGCCGAGCAGGCCGGGGTTGCGTGCGAAGCGGTTGAGCCTGTCGAAGAGGCAGTTGCCCGGGCGTTGGAAATTGCAGGTGAGCATGCTCTCGTTTTATCCGCTGGATCAATTTTTCTGACCGCTGCTGTACGCGCGGTTTTGAGTGAAAATTTAAAT
>NZ_CEYOSI010000333.1:0-2500 GCF_982879505.1 Candidatus Desulfolinea nitratireducens | reverse complement strand
GTGCAGGACGCTTTGTTAGGCAGTTCATAGATTCGATTATCTCTTGCCATTTACACCGATGCAGAGTAAGGGTGAATTCGTTCAAGGATATTAGTCTCATCTTGCTGTGCAAAATACAAATCCCAGCGTAACTGGATGTTCATCCAGAAGTCGGCAGACATGTTGAAGAACCTTGCCAACCGCAGAGCTGTGCTTGGGGTTATACCCCTGCGACCATTGACAATATCATTTATGCGCTGATAAGGCACGTGAATACTATCGGCTAACTCTCTTTGAGTCAGACCCATTGGATTGAGAAATTCCTCCAGCAACATGTCGCCGGGATGTGTGGGTGTGCGGTTAGTAGGAACGCGAACCATTTTATCTCCTGCTTAATATTCTAGTGGTAATCGACAATTTCAACCTGGTCAGGACCTAAATTGGTCCACACAAAACAAATACGAAATTGGTCATTAATGCGAATACTGTGTTGACCTTTTCTTGTACCTGATAAAGCCTCGAGTTTGTTGCCCGGAGGTATTCGTAACTCGGAAAGAGAAGTAACCGAGTCGATTAGATCAAGTTTGCGGGCAGCGATTTTCCAAATTGAAGTAGGGCAGATTTTCCGAGCTTCTTTGGTATTCTCGCCATTGAAGATATCCTCGGTTCCCACATTCTTGAAGGATTGGATCATGCCAACATGATAGCACGATATTCGTGCTATTTCAAGGTGGAAAATATATCGCTGAACTGCCTAACGAGACTGTCGAAAAACCGAATTTTCCAGAGAAATGGCGCCAGAGGAGTGAGGATCGGCGCCGGATTTTTCAGTCTGAAGGCATTTGGACAGATCGTCGGGGGCTGGCTGGGCTAGGTTAGCGCCCCAAAAGCGTGGATTTTGCCGACATTGTGTACCAGAGTGAACAACCTCCATTGTACATCCACTTTCGATTTTGTACGTAAAGTGAAGCGGTTCATGCGCTTCTGTACACAGATGTTGGAAAAGACCGGCTCCACGATTCCCAGCCGCCTGGCATAAATGCGCTTGCCCTCTTCACTATCGATCTTGGCTTTCATCTCATCGATCAGGTTGGGGGATTGGCTCTTAACTTGAATGGAAAGATTGCGGCGTACAGTATCTGCCTTCTTCAAGCAACGTGTTCTCAAAGGACAGGCAGCGCAGTCTTCAGGGCGAGCATGGTAGAGATCATAGGTGCGATGGCGGTTGACCTGGTTGCGGGCATGGCAGGTCAGTTCCTTCCCATGCGGACATCGATACACCTGTTTGTCTGGATCGAAAGAGAAGTCAGCTGTCGTGAAGAGCCTTGGCTTGGCGTCAGGTCGTTGCCTGCCGTGGACGCCATCCTTGAACCGTTCTTGATCGGCAAAGCGCGGATCGCGTGTGCGGTATTGGATGTCGGGGATGTAAGCATCGATCTTTTCATCCTTGCAGACCTTCAAGCTGTTGAGCGAGTGATAGTTGGGATCGGCGGTCAGCTGCCTGCCTTGAAAATAGGTTTCATCTTTTCCGATGGCGGCGACATTTTTTTTTGCGCCCTCCAACATCGGTTTGAGGTTTTCGTGATCCTGACTGGCGAACGCCTCGGCCGCGACAATCACCTGATGCTTGGAATCGACCAGCGCCTGGGCGTTGTAGCCCTGAACGACGCCGTGAGAAGAAGGCATCTTGACCGATTCATTATCCACCGCATTGCTCTGGATTTCTTTGCCCTCGCTGCCCAACTTCGGTTCGCGATCCTTGAGGAATTCATTGAGCCGTTCGACCTGCAACTGGAAGCGGCGTTCGCGTTTCTTTTGCCGTTCCACAACCACTTCTGGCTGTTTGTCTGCCTGAGCATGTTCGGCAATCACCCGCTGTAGCTTTTCCTGCAGCTTATCGTGCTTGTGTTTGAGTTCGTCGATCGAGCCGCTCCATTCCTTGGAGACATTCGCCGAAAGTTTGACCCCGTCCAGACTGAAGTGCGTTCCCTCGAGCAGCCCCAATTCATCACAGACCAGCAGGATATTGCTGAAGAGTGATTGGATTTCGCTCTGCATCGAAGAGATAAAAGCTGCGATTGTGCTGTGATCAGGGGCGTAGTCATATGAGAGGGCGATGAAGATGATGTTCTCCTGGCAGGCGCGTTCGATCTGGCGTGAACTGATCATGCCTCTAGCATATGCCAGCAGGATGACCTTGAGCAGGATCTTTGGGTGGATGGCTGTGGCACCGGTCTCGTCGTTATTGTAACGCGCATCAAAGACAGAGAGATCAAGGTGTTTCTCCACCAATTCGTTGATGGTGTGCTCCAGTGAGCCCGGAACAAGTTGGTCTTGCAGAGAGATGGGGAGCATGACCATTTGATTTTCGTTGAGTGGTTTGTATTTTGCCATAGGGTTCCTCTAGCTTATAAAACCCCGTTGTTTTATGGTAGATTCGCCCACTTTTTCGACAGTTTCAACGGATTGCGTTATTAGAATGTCCTTGTTTGGGACGTGGCAAACGTGTATCCTTGGGGTG
>NZ_CEYOSI010000332.1:0-2546 GCF_982879505.1 Candidatus Desulfolinea nitratireducens | reverse complement strand
ATCTGCGAGGAATATTTGGTAGAGGTGTTAGGTGGATGATGGAAAATTTAGGCTACTCGCCAATCCATTAAAAAGAAAGATTTAGGTATATTGAAAATCAACCTGCAACTTTATTCGATCTTGCGAGAAAAGCTCCCAGCCAGTGCAAAGGGGCGCGCAGTCATGCATTTTGATGAAGGGGCAATGCTTGCGGATCTGCTCGGTGAATTGGACATCCAGCGCAAAGTGGTTATCAGTGTAAATGGTACTCATGAAACGAATAAAGCATACCCGTTGCAGGATGGTGATATAGTAAGGATATTTTCTTCAATAAGCGGTGGATAGAATATCTCGCCGCACCAAGCATCAACAAAGGAGAGAGAATTATGATATACGGCTATAACGGAAAAATCTTGCATGTAGATCTGACAACCAGGAAATTTCAGGTGGAAGAGCCTGATGAGGCCTTTTACCGCAAATATATGGGGGGAAGTGCTTTGGCAATGCACTATTTGCTCAAGGATATGCCTGCCGGTGTAGATCCTCTTGGGCCTGAAAATGTATTGGTTTTGGCCCTCAGTGTGTTGACCGGTACAGCCGTTTCGGGTCAGAGTCGCATGACTGCGGCTGCCAAATCTCCACTGACCGGTGCCATCGGCGACTCGCAAGGCGGTGGATTTTGGCCTGCAGAGCTCAAGTTTGCCGGATTCGATGCCCTCGTGATTAAGGGAAAATCTGAGGGACCGGTTTATCTGTCGATCAACGAGGGCAAGTACGAGCTGCGCGATGCATCGCATCTTTGGGGGAAGATCACTGGCGAGGCGGAGACATCCATCAAAGAAGAACTTGGTGACAACAAAGTCGAAGTTTTACAAATTGGCCCTGCCGGAGAAAAAGCTGTCCGTTTTGCCGGTATCTTCAGTATGTCTAATCGTGCAAATGGGCGCACGGGAATGGGTGCCGTGATGGGTTCTAAAAACCTGAAGGCAATTGCTGTGAGAGGAAAGAAACGCCCGGTAGCTGCCGACAAGGCTAAGCTCAGTGAATTGGCTAAATGGGGAGCTAAAAATTTGGAAGATTCCGGTATTGCCGGGCTTGCCAAGTATGGTACAGCTGAAACAACTGGAGCAAACCAAACATCTGGGACATTGCCCACCTATAACTACAACAGTGGGGTCTTCGAGAACTGGGAAGCTATTGACGGCACTACGATGTACGATACCATTCTGAGGGGTGCGGCTGAAGGGAAACAGGATCGCCAGGGTCGAGATACCTGCTATGCCTGTACAGTCCGCTGCAAACGTGTGGTGGAGATTAATGATGGTCCCTACAAAGTTAATCCGCATTATGGTGGTCCCGAGTACGAAACGACTTCAACCTTTGGTAATTACTGTGGGATCGACGATCTGGCTGCGATCAGCAAAGCCAACGAAATCTGCAATAAATATGGCATGGATACCATTTCCTGCGGCGCGACAATTTCCTGGGCATACGAGGCCTTCAACGAAGGTAAACTGACACTGGATGATACAGATGGTCTTGACCTGACCTGGGGCAATGCTGATTCGATGGTCAAATTAACGGAGAAAATTGCCAGGCGGGAGGGCTTTGGAGATTTGCTGGCTGAGGGTTCCGAGCGCGCGGCTAAGAAAATTGGACGTGGTACTGAGGCGTATTTGATCACCTTTAAGGGACAGGAAGCACCGGCACATATGCCTCGTGTTAAACGCTCCCTGGCTGTGGTCTATGCTACAAATGCCTATGGCGCGGATCATCAAACACATGAACACGATCCTGCCTTTGAGGATGATTTCGAGTTTTATGCCGAGCGTATGGCTGTTTTAGGCTTTACCGAAGGGACAGAAGCCCGCGCTCTAAATAAGGAGAAAATTGACTTCACCGTTGCTACACAGCAAATGTACAGCGCCATGGACAGCCTGAATTTATGTCAATTTGTTTATGGCCCGGCCTGGCAACTTTATGGCCCAAGTGATATGGTTGAGGTTGTGCGTGCTGTAACTGGCTGGGAAGATGTCAGCTTTGACGAGCTCCAGAAAGTGGGTGAGAGGCGCCTCAATATGATGCGGGCTTTCAATGTCCGTGAGGGGCTTGACCGTAAGAATGATGTGCTACCTGAAAAACTTTTCAAACCACTCAAAGGCGGCGCGAGCGATGGTTGGAAAATTGACCGAGCTGAATTTGAGTCTGCTCTGGATATGTACTTCGAGCGTTGTAGTTGGGATGTCGAGACCGGTATTCCGACCCGATCCAAGCTGGATGAGTTGGGTTTGGGCTGGGTTGCTGACCAGTTGGCTTAAGATAAGACGAGATAGTTATTGATAGATATTCTCATCACTTGGCGCTCGTTCGTTCATGGTATACGATTTTTCTTTTGATACTTGATATAGATCCTAAACTTATATTTACAATTGAAAATTTATCCCATCCCTCCTGTTGTCCCCCCTTCGCGAAGGGGGGACGGAGTTATTTGGGTTTGGGAAGCGGCTTGGCCGCTTCCCAAACCCTATAGAATTATTCCTCCCCCGCCAAATGTGTCATATTTAAAG
>NZ_CEYOSI010000331.1:0-2553 GCF_982879505.1 Candidatus Desulfolinea nitratireducens | reverse complement strand
AGTTTGTGAACTATAACATGGTTGCCAAAATTCCATTTCACGGTGAACCAACACAGGACTCGAACCCAGAACCGATTGATTAAGAGTTGTCAGAGATGATGTTTTTGTGTTATTTTGTGTCTATTGTCTCTATGGATTTGTAGGAATACGGTTGAAAATCTTTATTGAGTCTATTATTTCTACTAAAGCTTTTTCTGTTTGCAGTATAAATGCAGTAGTTATTGAGCCCTTAATTAGCAGATTAGGATTTTATTGTTTTCTCATAAGAGAACAATAATTCAGGGTTGACTCTATTTTTTGTCGGGAATTCAATGGTTCCCATCCTTGATGTCAAATTTCCCGACCGACTCCCTTTGTATAGAAACTTAGTGATGATTATAACAAAGATATGGAACTAAATAATCTACGCCAGGGGCAGAAGGCCAGGGTGACGGTGCTGCCGGCGGTGGCACCTTTCTTGATGTCGTTTTTTTTCCCAGCCAAAAGTGCGCAAAGATAAGAGCGGAGCTCCAGTGGAGCTCCGCTCTTATGTTCCAAATCTACCACTTGCATAACTCTCTGCAGATTTGTGTCGCGTGCTACTTCTTGTGCACCTTGATGTTGCCGCCGCCGAGTACCGTGCCGTTGTAGGCATCATCGGACTCGCCCATCTTGTTGTCGTAGACCAGACTGTCCGCAGCATCCTTGTCCCAGATCTTGATGCGGAATGTATCCGGGCTGCTGTCGGTAGCGGTCAGCATGAAACCATAGTTGCCGCTGCCATTGATCGTACCCACGCCTTTATATTTGGCCTTGTCCTGTCCGGCAATCACCAGCCAGTCGTAGCTCGAAGAGTGGAAGTTCAGATCTGCAGTCCTGAATTGGAACTCGGTGTTGCCATCAGGCAGATTTGCGCCCTTCTTGTACTTGGAGACGAAGCCGAAGGTGGCTTTGCCAGTCAGGTTTGGATCGGGGATAAAAGCCCCTGCATATTAATTTGAGCGCGCGATATTGGCCAAATATTTGGTGGTAGCAGCAATAATCAGCTTCACTTTTTCGGGCGGCACGCCTGACATTTCTACGATTTTCTGAACAAGCTCGGCGCTGCGTTCTTTATCCCCCATCACCGCCAATAAATATTGCGTCCATATTTCGGGGTCAATTTCTATATCTAAATTGTCTTCCATATCTGTTCTCCCTGATACTGTTGATACCATACAGGTTTAATATTCATCTTGCATTAGGATAACATGGCCAGATGGTTGCGAAAGCCCCGCATGCTTTTTGCGGGATATACCCCTGCGGGGCACCCCGTATTCGCTGCGCTCATCGGGGCGAGACGGCAGGCTTGCTGGTAGGCGGGACGTAGACAATGCCCATTAAACGGTGAATTTTCGAGACCGTATCAGCTCAAATTTGTGTACGAATCCCACCGGCCGAGTGCAGGCGTTGTTAGGCGGGCATTTTCATCTCTTTGACTTCATAACCTTTCGAGTGATAACAAATCCAATGATAGCTACGGGGATGAATACTGGGATAAATATTATCAAGAACACTCCAATGAATGTAATGCCCAAAACGATCAGGATTGCCTTTAGTAATACATCCTCACTCTGACCATCTTCCCGAATGCATTCGAGATGTGGTTCACTTTCACCAGGTTGATGATAGCTACGCTTAACCGCGTAATATTTTATATTGGCTCCATCTGGGCAAACGAGGTCCTCTACCAAGCCAAAGGTCGGTTCCGGCGCAACGCCCATCGCGACTCCACCTATTGCTCCGAACAGGGTTAGTGCGGCAAAACCCGCAAATGCGCCTATGAGGATCAACACACCGATTTGAACCAGAAGGTGAATTGAAAGATTCTTTCCCATCATTTAGCTTCCTTTTTTAATAAGGGCGTTGCCCGCCAAAGGTTTGCGTGCGCCCCGGATGCTCTTTGCGGAGTATACCCCTTCGGGGCACCCCGTATTCGCTGCGCTCATCGGGGCGAGACGGCAGGCTTGCTGGTGGGCGGGATGTGGCTCAAACCCTGGAGATACAATCATCCAGATGATTGAGACAATGAAGCTTAGAACTGCAATTACTCGAAGGGCGAGTTTCATTTGGCTACTAAGCGGTGAATACCTCGTTCGTGGTGAGAAGGACAACAATAACACCAGAAAGTTGAATTCTATACTTGGGTGCCTTCATAAGTTGAAAGGTTTTTTGTTCGGTCAAGAAAAATAGCTTTACATCGGCTTCAGCTCCAGTAAGCTTGCGAAAGTCCTTTTTGAATGTCGCTTTTTGTTGTGCACCAAGATCGTTTGGCAAGTAAGGGCTGGTAGTTTTGATCTCGGCGACCAGGCGTTTTCCATCTGGCAGCCTTACATCAATGTCAAGGCCAGGTGCACCCTGGGGCTTATCTGCTGCATTGTAATTTTGCAGGCCGAATTTTTCTTCCAGGTATTGTTTGGCCAGCATAGTAGCGAGGAAGCTGACATCGTTATTAAAATTCCCTTGAATAGTCTTCAACTCAACTAAAAAAGAATACCAGTTGGCTATGTCTTCTAAATCTGGGAAATCATTGCT
>NZ_CEYOSI010000330.1:0-2578 GCF_982879505.1 Candidatus Desulfolinea nitratireducens | reverse complement strand
GCCAAGGCGCCTTATGCACCCGCTCTCGAAATGGTTTATCCTGATCTCTAGATCAAAACTAAAGCTGGCTTCATTAAGAAGCCAGCTTTTTAGATATTAATGTTTCGGATAATGCGCATCACCGGCGATAGTATGTCTCCAGATTACCAGGATGGGGATTTTGTGTTTTTAATGAATCTCTTTCGGGGCCGCATCAAGAGGGGAGACGTGATCGTTTTTATAAATCAACTCTATGGCACACTGATCAAGCGCGTTGAAAAAATCACAGATGAAGGGATTTACGTCCTCGGAACAGGGGAAAACAGCCTCGACAGCCGCAGACTGGGGCCAGTAAATCCTGCTGCTGTGCAGGGGAAGGTAATTTGGCATATTCATCGTCGATAATATTTTTTCTGGGGGGCATTATACGGTTATAATCCCAGCTACTGGTTAGTTCTTGGTTTCATCTTCAAAATAAATCAACCTCGGACTTACGCATTTTTATTATCCTTATCGCAATGCTCTGCGTTGGGGTATTGTAAACAAGCCACAACGCAGAGCATTGTGGCGAGAAAAAAAGTGGATTGCGGAAATCCAACCCTTATGGAGAAATTACATGAGTGAAAGCACCCTCCTGATAGTATTTATATCCTTCGCAGTTTTGCTGCTAATAGGTGCAGTTTTTTTACGTAAACTGAGTGTGCGAGATATTTTTGATGATATTCCTTTATCTCCTAAAGCAGGATTTAATACATCCCTTGAAAAGTCCCCTTTTTCTGCTAAGAATACAACTTCTCTGAGAGAAAAACCGGCATTCAAACTTGATCGAAAAACGATCAATAATATTGGCAAAATTCTCGGCGTCATTGGCGCGATTATGCTTTTTGCTCCGCTGCCAGCCTCGTTAAATAATATCAGTATTGGAATAGCATTCCTCGGCTACCTGATTGCGAAGGCTACTGCACCTCCAAAGAAAAAGACAAGTTCGACGAGCCAAAATTCCACAGCGCAAAAAATCCGTCAATTGGCCACCAAACCCGAATATCAGGAAGCCATAAAACTTCTCTTTAGTGATATTAAAAATAATGAGCTTGTCACAGAGGAAGAAAAATATCAACGCTCTATACTTTACCTTCAAAAAAAGGGAATTCCTCAAGCTGAGGCCAAAGAGAATCTGCTGCTATTGACTACCTTACTAAATCGGTAAAAGAATTAAAAACACCTCTGAAATATTCAGCAATAAAACCTTGTGTAAGTTTACGGCTACACAAGGTTTTATAAATGTAGGAAACTTGGGATTAACCCAGATACTTCTTAAACCCGGCTACCGTTCTTTCCACAGCATCATCATCAATCCAGTTGTGAATAACAAGGCGATAACGTCGCTTTCCGGTTACACCAATGCGGAGACCGTGTTGCTTATGCATATGGTCTGCGACTTCGGATGTGGAATAATCAATATGATCGGCCAGATTCATAAAGATCATATTCGTATGAGGGGTACCTTTATCCAGGGATAGTCCAGAAACACCCGCAAGACCATCGGCCAGCTTCCGTGCCCGGGCATGGTCCTCGCCCAGACGCTCGGTCATTTTCTCAAGGGAGACAATTCCGGCTGCCGCAAGAACCCCGGCCTGTCGCATCCCGCCACCCAATTGTTTGCGCATACGATGCGCCTTTGCAATAAACTCTTTTGAGCCGCAGAGCACCGAGCCAACCGGCGCAGAAAGTCCCTTGCTCAGACAAAATGTGACAGAGTCAAATGGTGCAGCAATCTCTTTGGCAGATACCGATAAAGCCGCCGCAGCGTTGAAGACACGGGCGCCATCGAGATGATACGAGAGACCGTGTTTCTTTGCCAGTTCTCCAACCTGATTTGTATACTCCAGCGGAAGGACGGATCCCCCACATCGATTATGCGTATTTTCCAGCGCGATCAGACGGGTAACAGGATCATGGGGATCGCTGCCGCGGATACCAGATTCGATATCTTCGAGTGCTATCCTGCCATCATCCAGATTTGGAAGTTGCTGGGAATGAACGCCTCCCAACGCCGAAATACCACCTGCCTCATACAGAAAAATATGGGCTTTATTGCCCAAAATGACTTCATCGCCACGTCCGCAGTGAGAAAGAACCGCGATTAAATTCCCCATCGTCCCAGAGGGAACAAAAATCCCTGCTTCCTTTCCAAGCATTTCAGCCGCCATCTCTTGAAGACGATTAATAGTGACGTCCTCCCCGTAAACATCGTCGCCAACTTCAGCTTTTGACATCGCTTCCCGCATTTCTGGTGTTGGTTGTGTGACTGTATCAGAACGCAGATCAATTATTTTCATCAATATTGCTCCTCAATTTTTGCATTATTGAGCCCTCCTTTTATATTTTGTGAAGGGCTGTATATGAATAAATTTTACCCTAAAGACTCTTTTCCTGAGGTGAATGGAATTATATGAATAAGGGTTATCATTCTTGCTATATTTACAGCCTGTGTGGTATCCTGCACACCGACTGGCTGGTCTGGAAATTATTAATAGTATATTTGCTGTCCATTCGCTGAAAATATTTTGACATTTCTCAATTATCGGCTAGGCGAGTG
>NZ_CEYOSI010000329.1:0-2605 GCF_982879505.1 Candidatus Desulfolinea nitratireducens | reverse complement strand
ATAGACGCCATTTCCGTGCCCTGTGTTGCCTATACCCGCGATTTCCTCTGGTTTTATACTCGATTTAGCCAAAACATCACGGATAGCAGTAGCCGTGCTCTGCCACAACATTTCCATATCGCGTTCAGTCCACCCGGGATGCGGAAAATCGGTGTCTGCAGCACAGTTCGCCACCGCAATTTCCTTGCCATGTAAATCAAACAACGCCGCTTTGGAGAATGTATTGCCGTTATCAATGCCTAAAAGATATTTGCTCATGGATTTTCTCCACTACCAATACAATCAACCCGCAAAGGCGGGTTCCACCAGACCTTTGACTCCCGTTTGAACCTGGAACAGGTCGCCAGCTTGAGGCTGTTGCTTCCAATCTGCTTCCTCAAAATCCCATGACGCAGTGGTGACATATAGAACATCCAGGTCCGAGCCGCCAAATGCAAATGAAATCACATGTTGCACAGGGAAGGGAATCTGGCGTTCAATCTTTCCATCAGGAGCGTAGCGCGTTAGCTTCCAGCCATTCCAATGTCCATTCCAGATAAAACCCTCTGCATCTACAATAAGGCCATCAGGCATCCCTTCGTCTTCTGGAATTTGAGCAAAGACACGGCGATTACTAGTCGTCCCTGTATCTGGATCATAATCAAGAGCTATGATCTCCCATTTCCGTTGATCTGCCACATAAACCGTCCGATTGTCCAGGCTGAGCCCAATACCATTAGCTGTGGCATATCCGGTATCCAATTCATGAAGCGAACCATCAGGGTCCAGACGATATAACGAACCTTCTGGCAAGAAAGGGTCATTCATATTGACCGTCCCTACCAACAAGCGCCCTTGCCGGTCCACCGCAGCATCGTTGTAGATAATTTCTAGCTTTTCCGGATTAGGTGGCCCGATGATGAGGTCATAGGTGTTGGGTTTCGGGTCCCATCCATAAATCCCATCTTGAGCAATCGCAATCAGCCCTCCTGAGGCCCGGCGAGCCAAAGCTGTTACTGCTGGGTCTACAGAAAAAGTCGTAACCTTGCCTGTAGCTGGTTCAAACCGGCTAGTTGGCTTACCACCCCAATCAACCCAATAAAGAGCATTATTTTCGGGGTCCCAAATTGGGGTTTCTCCTAATCGATTACCTACTTTCAGTAGATGTTCTGGTTGATTCATAGTGAGACTCCTATACTAGGCACTAAACTGCTCATACAATCGATGACTAACCGGGGCGAGAACCGGGTAAAGCTGTAATTGGGTCTCAGTGCGTGGATCGTGCCTATTGATAAACGGATGTAGCCAATTACCCTGTTTGTCAATAGGCACGCCATCCATCCCCATACCAGTTACAGCTACAGCTTTGATATGGTGAGGATTATCTAACTTGGAGACTGCTTCCTTTATGGCTGCTGCTGTGCCACCCCATATTTGATCTGGCTGCCACACTGTCCATTCCCGGTGATCTGGATACGGATTGTAGCGCTCTGTAGGCCTAAACACAACTGGCAACCACATTACCGGAGAGATCGTAAATCACACATTTGAGAGAAGTTGAACCCAGATCTATGCCAACGAGATAATCCATCTTTCACTCCTTCAGTGTCGATTTCCAAATATCCAGTAGATGCGCAATATCATCAAAAATCATATCTGTTTTAATGGCTTCAGCTTCTCCACGATCTGATGAGCCCGACAAGACACAGATAGTGATGAGGCCTGCCCTTTTCCCACCAAGAATATCGGTGTCTACACGATCTCCGATAATGGCCGTCGTTTCTGGATTAGCACCCATCTGTTCAATAGCCAGTTGATACATAGTTGGTTCCGGCTTGCCAATTGCCACCGGTTTAACACCTGAAGCTGCCTCGAGAGCAACAATCAGTGAACCGGTGCCCGGAAGCAGGCCTTTTTCTGATGGATAGGTTGGGTCGAGGTTTGTGGCGAAAAAGCGGGCTCCGCTGCGGATTAAAATAGTAGCCAGTTCGAGTTTCTCATAGGTCACGTTCCGATCCATGCTCGCAACTACTAATTCAACAGATTCATCTGCCAGGATGAATCCTTCTTCCTCTATTGCCTGTTTCAGAGCTGACATACCAAAAACATGGACACGTGTCCCACGAGGATACTCCCGGGCCAGGAATCTTGCTGTGGCCTGACCTGAATTCAGTATTTCATCCGGGGATATTGTCACACCCATTTCCGCTAATTTACTAACACGTTCCTGAGCGGTGCGGGTCGAGTTATTCGTCGCCAGGGTAAATTGGATGGAGTGCTCCCGGAGAAACGTTATGAATTCGTTTAATCGGGGCATTGGTTGATTTCCTAAGTGGAGAACACCATCCATGTCTATAATGAGATTGGTAATCTTCGTTAGCAATTCCATAAGGTTTCTTTCTCTTAGCCTTTTACAACTGATGACAATTTAGTTCGTCTAATAATCAATACAGTTTATTTTTGTCCGTACTTATTCTGATACAAATCCACCATATAATCAACCTGATCTTCGGAAAGCTGAATAGGCTCTCCGCGCGTCATCGCAAAATGGGTAATCTTTGCAATTTCCTCGACTTCAACTGCCATCTTAGTAGCTTCTTGCGGCGAGGAACCAATGGTAAAGACA
>NZ_CEYOSI010000328.1:0-2619 GCF_982879505.1 Candidatus Desulfolinea nitratireducens | reverse complement strand
CAGCGGGCGTCATCCCGTCGATGAAATTGGCTAGCCATGCTTCACCCTGTACTTTCTCCAGCATCGAAATGGCGACCAGCATCAATAAAATTGGTGGCAAAATGGAGCCGAGCAAGGCTGCGCTCATCCCGCTCATCCCGCCTGCCCCTGTGCCGATAAACATCGCCAGTTGCAGCGCATCGCTCCCCGGCAGTACGTTGGAAAATCCCACCGCTTCAATAAATTCGGTTTCAGTCATCACCTCGCCGATGGCTTCTTTGTAGAGCAGCCCAATCGAGGCGGGACCAGAGGTGCTCAAAGTGTTGACTTTCAGAAAAAGCCAAAATAATTTCAGCCATGCGCGGAATTTAGGCGTTTTCATTAGAGTAAAAATACCCCCGCCAAACCTGCCAAGAGCAAAACCAATGGCGCAGGCGCATCAAACCATAAGACAATTAAGCTAACAACACCAATCCCCCAAACAGGTAAGGGAAGTTCCCCACCGTTGCTCCCACTCAGAATTTTCCACGCGACGAATGCCATCAGCACGCCTACCGCAGGCGTCAGCCCCTCGACGAAGCCGCCAATCCATCTTTCACGTCGCAGACGATGCAGAATTTTGACCACACCAAACATCAGGATCGTAGGCGGGAGCAGGGATGCGATCAACGCAACGGTTGCACCCCAAAATCCACCTGCCTCTGTGCCGATAAACATCGCCAGTTGCAGCGCATCGCTTCCAGGCAAGAGAGATGACAACCCCACCGCCTGGATGAACTGCGCTTCGGTCATAATCGTGCCAACAGCTTCCGAATGTAGCAACGCGACTGAAGCCGAACCAGAGGTGCTCAGTAAATTGATTTTCAGGAATAACCAGAAGATATGATGCAAATGGTTCATTTTATGTCTGATTTTTCTATGGGTATCTTGCTTAGGTTGGAGCAGTGAGAGCATTTAGCGCAATCTGATCCCAAGGCTTAGTGCTAACATGATAGGGATACTACACACCCATATTAACCCAATAATTTATTTCTTGGGTTAATATGATCGGACAAACTCCTTTGAGAAACGCACCGTTAAAATCGGGCAATTTACCGCTTCTGCGATTTCTGCGGTCACATTCGGAGCATAGAGGCGACGTAACTCATCCGGCCCACTGAAAGATGAACCCATACAGATCAAATCATATTTCTGAGCATCCAGTTCTTCCAGGATCTGATTAACAATATTTCCATGTCGTACAATGACTCTGGACTGGATCCCATTATCTATTGCATGTTGTTGCGCCTCTTTCAGGATACGCGCAGGTTTATCATCGATTAATGCTGCATGGTTATTATTGAAATCCTTTGACAGGAGATGATCCGATTCAACCGGGGGAATAACATGTAAAAATGTCAATTCTGCTCCAGCAAGTTTTGCAATCTCAATCCCAATTTCCTCAGCCTGTCCTGTATACCCCATTCCGCCAAAGCAAATTAAAACCTTCTTTATCGATAAGCGTGCTTCGCGTGTATAAAAAATTGGATTGCATACGTTTTTTAAAATTTTTCGAAATGAACGTCCAACCAACCATTGACGAAATTGGGATCGCCCAAGCGGACCGATAAAGAGATAGGTATTTTCGTCCCATTCTAATTCGCCCAGTATCTCCTCTGTTTCTCCATTGACAATTTGCAGATCGTAGAGGAGATCTTTTTCCTGAAAAAGGGCAACTGCGCGACTAAACATCTCCTCGACGGGGTGCAGCTCATCCATTTTTTCAACAACGCCCAAAAGTGTAGGTTGTGCACCTAATGTAGTAGCCATTCCCACTGCATATTCAATCGTGGGCCAGCTTTCTGCGCATCCATTTGTTACCAACAATATTTTCTTTTTCACGGTAATACTCCTGTAGCGAAATGTCGTACTATATACCATTTGTGCTACTTCTTCAATCCAAGACAGATTTCGTCAGCAAATTGATCCAGCGTCTCTCTTTTTGAGGGAGTATTGTCCCAATCAAATATGATTTGATCACCAGCAAAACGCGGTACCAGATGAAGATGAAAATGAAAAACATCCTGCTGGCCTGCCCTGCCATTAGATTGCACGAGATTCATCCCATCGCAATTAGACACCTTTCGGATAGCGCGTGCTATTTTTGCAGTAACCTGAAATATGGATGCTGCCAGTTCATCTTCAAGATCATATATGCTTTCAACATGAGCATGAGGGATCACCAAAACCTTATATGGATTAGGTTGCTCCAAACTCATGATCGCAAAGACATCTCGATCATTGTAAACATAACTGGCGGGAACTTTCCTTACAGAAACTTCACAAAAGACACAGGTCATAATTTTTCCTAATGCCCTCCGAGCAATAATTGGATCCCTGCCCCGAGGACCAGTAAACCCAGAATACCGCGTACCAGCAATAAATTAATCCGGTGCACTACCCTTGCCCCAAGCCAAACGCCAGGCAAGGAGCCGATCAATAGAAGCCCAACCGAAGCCCAACCAGTTTGTCCTGCAAAAATATAGCTGAACGCGCTAATAGTAGCGAGCAAGGCACCATGCATCACATCCATTCCAACTAAATAGTTTAATGACTCTCGTGAAAAAACTAGCTCTTTAACAACCAGCCAACGACCGTGAG
>NZ_CEYOSI010000327.1:0-2632 GCF_982879505.1 Candidatus Desulfolinea nitratireducens | reverse complement strand
GTTTTGCTTTCTTTATTATTTTCTCGGTGCTGCTCCCGATCGATTTTGGTGTTCTTGCTGACTCGGTAAAATTACCGGGATCTGCAGAGACAGTCTATTGGATGACCGTCTTTGCCTTGATGACCCTCATCTGGGCTTTTGCTGTCTGGTTTTTTCGCTCGCGTTTTTTTTGCTTGACAGCCTTCATTTCTTTGGGGATCAGCCTGCTCTTTTTTGCCGATTTATTCAAAGATCCACCCATAGACCTGTATCTTCTCATGCTTTCGCTCTCTGGCCTACTGGGGATTTTTGCGACCAAACTCCTTGGCAAATGGAAGGATGAAAAGTTCACTTTTCCCCTCTTTTGGATATCTCAGCTTCAGCAAGGGATTCTTCTCCTAATATCGCTGGTCGCCTTTCTCATTCACTACAACGAAAGCTATTTTGAGAATACCTGGTGGCTGGCAACGACCGCTATTTGGTATCTTGGTGGGGCATTTTACCTCGCCAGCGATTGGCTCAAAAAGAGCCTCATTTTCCGCTTCCTGGCGGTTTTCTGCATGCTGCCCCTCTCATGGCTATTTCTAAATACATTCAATTCAAGTGCAACCACGCAGATCATCGTCCTCTTCGTGTGGGGAGTAATTTTTGCACTGAGCGGAGAAGGTCTGAAATCTCTTGAAGAGGGTAAGTTTACTGATTTTGGAACGCCGCTGATCTTTGGTGCTATTCCGCTGGCAAGTGTGGCCGCACTTTGGGGTTTGAATGAAAGCATCTCGCTTGGTTTCTATGTCCTCTTTGGTGCGGCGATCCTCTATACTGTGTTGAGCATATACAGGCCTCGCCTGTGGACCTGGTCTCTGGCCCTGGTTGCCGCCCTTTCTGCTTATTTCACCTTCTTTGGATTGGATGCCACCCGCTCGTGGGATCTGTATCTCGGTTATAAATTACTCATCCCCAGTCTATTGCTTCTGCTCCCCGATCTCTTCTTGAAAAACGATTTCAAAGATCGCCTCACATGGCGCCTGCCCCCCCGCCTTTTGGGGGCGCTGCTGTTAATGGTCAACACCGTTGTTTTATTTACCGCGACGGATGCAAATCTTGGCAAGGCTGCCTTTATTTTTGGTCTTTATGCCATCATTGCAATGGGATATGCACTGCGCTACTTCCCCGAATATGCCTATAACGCCAATGGAGCGATCCTGCTGGTCGTGATCTATATCCTTCGTGACCAGGACGCAGAAACCTGGCTAACGCCCCTGATTAGCCTGTCTGTCTTCTTCTATCTGATCGGAGTGGTTCTGGAGCGCGCGATCGAAAAGGTGAATTGGGGAAATGTATATCGATATAGCGGTCTGGGGCTTGGCGTACTCGTCTCATTGAGTGCGCCCTTTGAAGATTCAGGTCTCGCGGCAAGTATCCCGGTCGTGATCGCCGCCGTGCTTTTTACCATTGAAGCCTTTCGCAAGAAAAATCTCTGGCTTGGCTTTCCCGCCAATGCTCTTTATCTGCTGGCTTATTTTATGATCCTGGCCAATTTTGAAATCGATCAGCCCCAGTTTTACTCAGTTGTCGCCGCCGCTCTGGGGATGCTGATGCATTATCTCCTTGTGCGGGGTGGCAGCAAGACAGCAGCATTTATCACGGGGATGCTTTCGCAGATTACCCTCCTGAGCACGACCTATTTTCAGATGGTCTCCGAAGAGGAGTTGATCTATTTCGTGGTCCTTTTCCTGCAAGCGTTGGTCGTTTTGATCTACGGGATCGTTTACCGTTCTCGGAGCTTGGTGGTCACCCCGATCATCTTCCTCGTGGTTGGCGTGCTGACAATCACCTTTGGCCTGCTGGAGGGCATCCCGACCATCATCCTGATCGGCTGTACAGGTGTGCTCCTGATCGCCTTTGGGATCGGGGCGTTGCTGATGCGAGAAAGGGTTGCCGAGCTGCGCGAGCGTCTGGATGACTGGAATGCGTAGGGTGACCTCCGTAAAATGCGACCTTTCAAATTTGAAAGAATTGTTAAAAAAAATCCTTGAAAATATTGCCAATACGCATATAATTAATTTACCTTAACCAATTGAATTATGTGTGTAAATGGAGGTATGTGTCATGTTGTTCTCACCGAAAGAAACAGGTCAGGGTCTCGTAGAGTATGCTTTAATCCTAGTCCTGGTATCAGTGGTTGTTCTGGCCGTCTTGCTCATCCTCGGCCCAATCATTGGTAACGTTTTCACTGAGGTTAATAGCACTCTCACATCATAACCAACATAATTTGAAGAAGTTTTTTGAAATAGAAAAAGTGGTGCACGTTTTAGGCGCACCACTTTTTTTAATATTTTTCTGTATTTAATCTTTATCCACTACTCCCAAACCAGGAGTTGGCATACTCAACCTATAAAGTGAGGGGTGTAGGATTCAGGTTTATTTCAACGATAATTGCCCCCCTGGTGGTCTTTCTGCGCTGAGGAAAATTGATTTTATTACCCCATTGTATATATGTAACCTTACAAAACTGCAAGTAATAATAATTAAAAAAACTTGCAGTTTTGGCGAAAATATATATAATGAGAATATCTTACCCAATCGAATCAAGATTTATATATGGAGGTACTTAATATGTTGTTCTCACCGAAAGAAAAAGGCCAGGGTCTCG
>NZ_CEYOSI010000326.1:0-2650 GCF_982879505.1 Candidatus Desulfolinea nitratireducens | reverse complement strand
GCAAAAAGGAGGAAATATGCCACAGGCACGCCCAGAGTATTTAGAAGGGATTTATTATCATTTTTACAATCGTGGGGCGCATAGGATATCCATTTTTCGAGGAGAGAAAGATTATTTGCGCGTTTTAGGATTGATGAAGAAGTATATGCGCCAATTTCAGTTGGCTATTATCGCTTATGTGTTGATGCCGAATCATTATCATTTTCTTGTTCGCAGGATGGGGAAAAACCTGCCAGTTATCTTCCGCAATATATTTTCAACAGCTATTCGAAATATTTTAATTATCGTTACGAGCATTCGGGGACACTCTTTGAAGGACATTACAAGGTCAAACTCATTCAAAACGAAGCTCACCTTTTACATCTCTGCCGCTATATTCACGGGAACCCCGTCAAGGACGCCTTAGTTGCTGATCCCGCTGATTGGGCGTATTCAAATTATCTCGAATGGATCGGCGAGCGGGACGGCGTACTTTACACGCCAGAGTTTGTGCGAGAGTATTTTTCGTCTTCTAAAGAATATCGAGATTTTGTTTTTGACAATCTGCGCGGACGAGATTTGCCTGATGACATCAAACTCTATCTTGATAATTTTGAGATGTAGAAGTGCGTTGCATCTGATAAGATGCGATGCACTGCGGCTCTAAGAATACAACAAACCAACCTAAAACGATCTCCCCAACATCATCAGTTATTTATGGTGTACTTCCTTCCCAAAGCACCCTTCCCAAAAAGGGTGTTTTTTATTTGGGCTATAATCAACTTACTGGGCGGTCAAAATTTTTATCGGTATTTGTTCAGCTTAGCGAAGGAGACTATTATGGGTATATTTTCTCGCCTCCAGCAGCCTCGAGGATTCATCGGCCTCATAATGGTCACCGCACTCGCAGCGTTGTCAAGCTGCTTTTACCTGTGTACCTACCCAAAGGACTAGTTTCTTCCCCTCCCCATTTGCCTGATGCGAAAATAAAGCAAAATTCTTATAATGCTTCTATTCAACCGTGATATAAAGGAGTAACAAATGAGTAATATAAAATCCCTTTCCGATAGCCTGACCGCGGCTGTCGAAACAGCCTCCGCATCCACACTTCTTGTGGATGCGCGCCGTCGCTTTCCTGCCAGCGGTATTGCCTACGCCGCCGATCTGATCCTGACCGCCGACCATGTGGTCAAGCGTGAGAGCGAAATCCGCGTTGGCCTGCCGGATGGCAAATCCCTATCAGCCAACCTTGTGGGCCGCGACCCGGGCAGTGATCTGGCGCTTTTGCGCCTAAGCGAAAAAGTTCTTACCCCCGCCAAAACCGCAAAGAGCCCCAAGGTCGGCCAGCTCGTTTTGGCGCTCGGGCGTCCATCCATGGCAGGTATGAAGGCCTCTTTCGGCATCATCACCACCATCAGCGGTCCCACTCGCACCTGGCGCGGTGGCCTGCTCGATCAGTTCCTGCAAACCGAAACCGTCCCCTACCCTGGCTTCTCGGGTGGTCCGCTCGTAAATGTATCCGGGGAGGTGCTTGGCCTCAACACCTCGGGACTGACGCGCGGCGAAGCCCTGACCATCCCCGTCAGCGTGGCATGGTTAATTGCTGAGTCACTTGCAAAGCACGGCACTGTCAAGCGTGGCTATCTCGGTGTCCGAACTCAAGCTGTTGAAACTGGATTGTTGGTGATGTGGCTTGAAAAAGACGGCCCCGCTGAAAAGGGCGGTCTGCTGATCGGAGATATCCTGACCAGGCTCAACGACCAGGAGCTGAATGACCCCGATGATCTGTTTGCGGCTCTTGCTAACGACACCGTCGGCAAGGCTATCGAGGTGGATATTCTACGTGGCGGCCAACCTCAGAAACTTAAATTGACCGTCGGCGAGAGGAAGTAACTTGACCCGTGTCCTACTGATCGCGCCCAGCCCTGCCCTGCGTCTCGGACTGCGCGCCCTGCTGGCTGATTCCGATATCGAAATTATCGGGGAGGCCAATCGGCTGGATTCGCCGGATCTGACAGATGCGGAGGCTGAGGTGGTAATCTATGCTTCCGCCTCCGCCCCTGTCCTGAATATAAAGTCTGATTTCGCTCAAGGGGAGGCCATTCTTGTTTTAACGGAAGACAGACCCACGGTTCAGGCCCTGAGCCGTTCGGGCGGTGTGTGGGGCGCTCTCCCCTTGGAAGCCTCTCGTGAGGAACTGCTGGCCGCTATCCATGCTCTCGCTGAGGGATTGGTCGTCAGCGTGCCGCAGTTCATCAACGTCAATCCCACCCGCCGCGACAACGCCGAATTCCCCCCACTGAGCGAGCGCGAGATCGAGGTGTTGGGATTGCTGGCACAAGGAATGGCAAATAAGCAAATCGCAGCATTTCTGGAGATTAGCGAGCATACCGCCAAATTCCACGTCTCATCCATTTTCACCAAGCTGAATGTGACCAACCGCGCCGAGGCCGTGCGCCAGGGGGTTCGAGGCGGCTGGATCGCGCTATAGTCCTTACGGATCACGCACCCCATTCTTTGCCAATTCTGCTACTTCCAGGAGCACTCTCCCATAGAGGGTGTTTTTTATTTGGGCTATAATCAACTTACTGGGCGGTCAAAATTTTTATCGGTATTTGTTCAGCTTAGCGAAGGAGACTATTATGGGTATATTTTCTCGCCTCCAGCAGCC
>NZ_CEYOSI010000325.1:0-2664 GCF_982879505.1 Candidatus Desulfolinea nitratireducens | reverse complement strand
CACCGAGATCAGGCACAGGACGTGCGCAAAATTGTTTCTCGCCTGAAGGAAGAAAATCGAGACGATTATTTGTAGGAGAATACCTTGGAAGCCTACTGCATGAAATGCAAGACAAAAAGAGAAATCACGGAAGCGGAAGCGACATTTAACAAAATTGGCGCGCCGGTTACCCGTGGTATTTGCCCTGTTTGTGGCACAAAAATGTACCGCACCGGACGTACTGATGCACACGAAGGCATGATCCCACCGCCAAAGGTGAAGCGGGAACGCAAGCGCAAAGGAAAATTGGTGATCGTCGAGTCCCCGGCAAAGGCGCGTACAGTCGGTCGCTTTTTAGGACGTGGCTACACGGTTAAAGCCTCTGTCGGACATATTCGTGATCTGTTGCGTTCGCAGCTTTCCGTGGATGTGGAAAATAATTTCGAGCCAAAATATCGTGTTCCCAACGATAAGCGCCCGATCATGAAAGAATTGAAAAAACTTGCCAAAACAGCGGAAGAAGTTTATCTCGCCACCGATCTTGATCGGGAGGGGGAAGCGATAGCCTGGCATTTGATGGAAGCGGCTGAAATTGAGCCAGCCAGAGCAAAACGGGTAGTTTTCCATGAGATCACAAAACCGGCCATCGAGGAGGCTTTTGCCTCCCCTCGTAAGATCAATATGGATCTGGTCAACGCTCAGCAGGGGCGTCGCATTCTGGATCGCCTCGTAGGCTACGGAATCAGCCCAATCCTGTGGGAGAAGGTGCGTGGCCGTCTTTCGGCAGGACGCGTCCAATCTGTGGCTTTACGCCTGGTTGTTGAACGAGAGCGTGAAATTGACGCTTTTATTCCTGAGGAGTATTGGTCAATTGCGGCAGAATTTAAACCAGATGGTTTGAATTCCACTTTTGTTGCAAAATTAAATCGCATAGATGGTGATGAACCATCGCTCCCCACCGAAGAAGTTGTTAAACCAATTCTTGTGGATATGGAAACCGCCGCGTATTCGATCAAAAAGATCAAGCGTGGGCAGCGTCGTCGGAACCCCCCGACACCTTTCATCACATCGACCTTGCAACAGGATGCCTCCCGCCGGCTTGGATTTACCGCCAAACGGACTATGGCAGTTGCTCAATCGCTCTATGAGGGCATAGATGTCGGTGAAGACGGTGGCACAGGGCTAATCACGTATATGCGCACAGATTCGACTCATATTGCTGCCTCTGCTGTTGCGGAAGCACGTGGATATATTAGCGAGCGCTTTGGAAAGGATTATATTCCAAAGACACCTCCCAGGCATAAGACACGGGCCAAGGGCGCACAGGAAGCCCACGAAGCTGTTCGCCCAACTTCGGCTTTGCGCTCCCCTGAAAAAATAAAGGATTCGCTAAATACATCTCAATACAAGCTCTATCGATTGATCTGGCAGCGATTTATCGCCTCTCAAATGGCGGCGGCTATCTACGACACTTTGCAAGTCGAGGTCCTGGGAAAAACAAATGCGCACAAATATCTGTTGCGAGCCTCTGGCTCAGCAATCAATTTTGCTGGATTTTTGGCTGTTTATGCTGATAAGAGAAATTTGAACAAGGAGAAAGGCGAAAATGGGGATGAGAATGTAAATATCCCAACGGGAATCGAGGAGGGGCAAACTCAAGAATTGGTGCATCTCATTCCTGATCAACATTTCACCCAGCCACCACCACGCTTTAGCGAGGCATCTTTGGTGCAGGCCTTGGAGGAAAACGGTATCGGGCGTCCATCCACCTTCGCTCCAACTTTGTCCACTATCCAGGCGCGCGGATATGTTGAACGCGTCGACAAGCGTCTTTTCCCCACCGAAACAGGTGAACTCGTCAACGATTTGTTGGTTAAACATTTTACCGATATTGTCGATTTGGGCTTTACCGCGCGGATGGAAGAAAGCCTGGATGAGGTTGCCTTGGGAAAAGAGGAATGGGTCGAGGTGATTCGCAGATTCTACGGACCATTTTCTGAAGATCTGATCCGTGCTGAAAAAGAGATGCCCGCAACGAAGCGCGGACCCGAGCCGATAGGCCGCGCCTGTCCAAAGTGCGGACATGATCTGGTACTTCGTTATGGCAGATATGGGAAATTTATTTCCTGTAGTGATTTTCCAACCTGCCGCCATACTGAACCATGGCTGGAAAAAATCGGTGTTTCCTGTCCCACTGATGGCGGAGAACTGATCATGCGGAAAACACGCAAGGGGCGCACCTTTTATGGTTGCATCAATTACCCTAATTGTGAATTTACTTCATGGAAACGTCCCCTTGCTGAGCCTTGCCCAAAATGCAAGGGCTTGTTGGTTGTTGCAAATAAGCGTGATGCTCAATGTATTCAATGCGAGGAGAGCATCCTTTTGGATGATTTGCAACCAGAGCAATCTGAATAAACTATCCTCATTTTTTGAAAAAAAACGAAGCTCCTAAATCCGTTAGCGCATTTAGGAGCTTTCTTGTTATAATATCTTATCGTCGCTTATTTGTTCTTAGAGGAAATGCATATGAATATGCTCCGAGAGAAGCTAAAGAATCCGGTAATTGCAGCGTTTTTTGCCATTCTTATTGGTTTTACTTTAGGTCTGATATGGGGATGGAATATTCAGCCTGTGGAATGGTCGGATGCCACCCCAGAATTGCTCCGTTCCGATTATCAACAG
>NZ_CEYOSI010000324.1:0-2695 GCF_982879505.1 Candidatus Desulfolinea nitratireducens | reverse complement strand
ATGCTCTCATTGTAAAAATTCTGGAAGATTCCATGACCAACCAACTTGGAAGCAAGCCTGCCCAGTCAGGTCAAACCTTCTGGACGGATGCGGCCCTTTTTGCGGCTGCGGGGATGGAAACTGTGCTGGTCGGTCCTGTTGGAAATGGCTTGCATTCTGAAGAAGAATGGGTCGATCTTCAGTCTGTAGTAGATTTGGCGCATATTTTGGCAGAAACGGCGATCAAATATTGCCGTTAAGCTCAGGAAAACACTGCGTTTCGATTGAAAGCCAAACGCGATGCGCCCCTTTAAAAATATTATCTTCTTTGAATAAAATATCACCCGCGTTTACGCGCGGGTGATATTTTATGTTTTAGTTAATGGTGGCAGGCCAAAAAGGAGGGCGGACGGTATCCCTAGATTTCGTCGAGCCAGTCATCCACATCTCCTCCATCATCATCTTCTAACTCAATATCTTCTAAATCGATATCGTCTATATCCAAATCATCTAGATCCAAATCTTCGAGAGATTCGTCATCATCCCATTTCCCTTCCAAAAGGTCTCCCCCAGCAGGCGAATGGGTCGTGCAGCCCAAATCAGGATCAATCTCTACTGAGGGTGCCGTGCATAAATTATCGTCGAGAAAAAGGCAATCATGGTAGAGGCAGCGGATGCGAGGCATAGGAAACCTAGTCTTGTGAGCCTTCTTGTTTAAGGCGCATAATTGAGATTATAAATATGATGGTGATCACGATTGCGGAGAGAACACAATAAGGACACCAGGCGTGGATTACGAATTCTTCAAGATAAGACAGGTAGGCTGAGTAGATCACACCGATCAGGCTTATACCAAATAAAATCAGACTTCCATTTTCTTCGAGAAATGGCAGGCGCGGTTCCAGAACAAGAATGGCAATAATAAGCAGGAATGTTGCCAGGCCAAAAACCGCAACGGGAATACCGTAAAGCTCAGAGTAGCGACTGGTATTAACGGTGTAGCAATCTCCTATGCCTGGGGCGCAAAGAACTTCGTTATGAGATAACTTGACCCAGGTCAGGTAGGCGGCATCAAGGGCGCCAATAATGGCGGCTGCCAGAGCGATAATGCTAAGTTTTTTCATTTATAAACCTTAATCCATATTTTTTATATTAGACTTCTTACAAAAGTCTTTTTCCACTATGCTCCCTGCGCCATCCTCGGCGCAGGCTCTCCTATTACCACCGCCGAGGACGGCGGCTAAAGCACTGATGCAAGATGTCTATTCTAATCCAAAAACCAGGCATCCACCTGAGCACCTTTTTTCAAAGATTTTACCCCCACTGGGATGATGAGTAAAGCGTTCGCCTGCACCATCGAGAATAGATTTCCGGAGCCTTGATGTCCGGTAAGTTGCGCGTAAAGCTGATTGTCTTTGCGGTCGATGAAGGCGCGGAGGTAACTTTCTCTTCCATCCGATTGGATTGGTTCAAGCAGTTTTACCCGCACACGATCCCGGGTTTGCCTGTTCTCGCTAGAGTGCCCGCTGCGCCCAAGCATCTTCTCGATCACAGGGCGTACAAAAACCATAAAGCCAATGAACGCCGAGACAGGATTTCCTGCCAAGCCAATAAAGGGGATCTCCTTATAATTTCCAAAAGTAAGCGGTTTGCCGGGGCGCATATTGATACGCCAAAAATTCAATATGCCCTCTTCTTCGATCACAGCCTTGATGAAGTCGAAGGAGCCCATACTGACCCCGGCAGAAGAGAGAATCAGATCCGTATCTTTTGCCTTGTCCAGGGCAGCTTTTACCGATTTTGGTGTATCTGCTGCTACACCTAGTGATATGATCTCGCACCCTGCTGATTCAAGCATTGCGCCGAGTGTGTAGGAATTAACATCGTAAATTTTCCCATCAGTCAGCGGTGTTCCTATCGGCGTTAATTCATCTCCGCTGGAGAGCAGGGCAATCCGCGGTTTGCGATAAACGGGGACCTGGGCAACACCCAGCATGGCGAGCATGCCTAAATCCTGGGCACGTAAACGCTGACCAGCAAAAAGGATCCCCGCTCCGTTGCGGATATCGTTGCCTCGTTTACGAATATTGGCGCCAAGCCTCGGCGCCTTGAAAATTTTTACATTTTCAGGAAGAGGGGTTCCAGGGGCGCGATCGTTGAAATCTGTCTCTTCGACGGGAACAACAGCATCAGCGCCCGGTGGCAGGGGAGCACCCGTCATGATACGTGCGGCCTGCCCATTGTGGATTTCTTTGGTGGGCATCTTCCCTGCGGGGATATCGTCCACGACCTGCAAGGTGATTGGCGTGGCCTCGCCAGCCTGGGTCGCATCTGAGGCGAGCAGGGCAAATCCATCCATGGATGAATTGTCAAAAAGAGGCAGGTCTGTTGTCGCCCGAATATCCTCCGCGAGAACGCGCCCGACTGAATCCCTGAGAGGAACCAGGACGCTTGGGAGAGGTTGGAATGGAGCAAGGATGCGTTCAAGCGCATCGTGAACGTATATAAGTGTCATTTTATATCTCTAGCCAGGCAATTGCCGTTGAGCTTCCAGCACATTGGGCAGATTTTCGACGCGCGTCAGTAATCGGCTAAGTTGATTAATATCACTGACTTCAATGACCAATTGAATATCGGCAATTCCTTTGACAACTTTGACATTTGCATCGATCATATTTATTCCATCGTTGGAAAGAATATAGGAAACATCGCCGAA
>NZ_CEYOSI010000323.1:0-2708 GCF_982879505.1 Candidatus Desulfolinea nitratireducens | reverse complement strand
ATGCAGGTAATGCGCCAGTGCCAACCCTTCATTTGAAAAAGCTGAAAGCCTTTATTCGGAAACAAGCCAAAGACAACCCAATTACTGCGCAGGAAATAAAAATAGTCAATGATGCGCTTGAATCGAAATAGTTGACGAGTGAAGAGTGATAATTAAAAAACACTTGTCACCCTTCAATCATCACTTCTCTTTTATTAGACCGTTCACTCTATTTATAATTTCTTCTAGAATCCACGGACACTTTCATGACAACCCTCATTGCATTTGACCTTGAAACCACCGGGCTAAACCCCAAAACAGACGCGATCATCGAAATTGGCGCGGTGCGCTTTACTGAATCACGCATTGAAGATGAATTCTCCGTTCTCATCAATCCGGGGCGCAGCATCCCCGGCTTCATCACACAACTGACCGGGATCAGCAATGAGATGGTACGCGGTGCACCCAATATCCACGATGTGATGGCTGACTTCGAAGCCTTCGTCGGTGACGCCCCGGTCATCGGGCATAATGTCCGCTTTGACCTCGGCTTCACCCAGCAATACGATCTTCTCAAGGACAACACCGCCATCGACACATACGAGATGGCGGCAGTGCTGCTCCCATCGGCGGGACGGTATAAACTCGGAGCACTCAGCCAGGCACTCGGAATCCCTCTTGTCAACGCCCATCGTGCTCTAGATGATGCCAAGGCGACCATGGGGGTCTTTACCCGCCTCTATGAGATGGCGGAAAATCTCCCCCTAGATCTGATCGCCGAGATCTCTCGTCTCAGCGATGGTTTGGATTGGGACGCGGAATGGGTTTTCAAAACGATCATGAAAGCGCGCGCAAAAGAGGGAATTAATAAAAAGAAAACCGAGCGGGGGCCACTATTTGAACTTCGCACCAAAGAAAAATATGCCCCCCTTCAGCCAGTTTCTGATCCGATCATGCTCGACCCCGAAGAGGCCTCAGCAGTGCTGGAATATGGTGGCGCATTTTCAAACTACTTTGAAAATTATGAGTATCGCTCTGAACAAGTGGAGATGCTCCAGGTTGTTGCCGACTCCTTTTCAAATAGCCGACACTTTCTGATTGAAGCGGGCACAGGCGTTGGAAAATCATTCGCCTATCTTGTCCCAGCAGCATTATGGGCTACCCAGAATAATACCCGTGTTGTCATTTCGACAAATACGATCAACCTCCAGGATCAACTGATCAAAAAGGATATTCCCGATCTGGCTGCTGCCCTCGATATCGACCTGCGCGCCAGCGTGATGAAGGGACGCTCCAACTATCTTTGCCCGCGCCTTTTGGGCATCCTGCGCAGGCGCGGACCGCGCAATAAGGAAGAGATCCGCGTCCTGGCCAAAATCCTGGTCTGGCTGCTGGAAAACCAAAGCGGGGACCGTTCAGAGATCAACCTGACAGGGCCTGAAGAGCGAGCCATTTGGCGGCGAGTCTCTGCTGAAGATGACGCATGTACTGCCGAGACCTGCATGAAACATACCGGTGGAGCCTGCCCCTTCAACCAGGCCAAACAGGCCGCACAATCGGCCCATATTCTGATCGTCAATCACGCCCTGCTTTTGGCGGATATCGCTTCGGGCAGCCGGGTTTTACCTGAATATGAGTATCTCGTCGTGGACGAGGCCCATCATCTCGAGGGGGGCGACGACCAGCGCGCTTAGTTTCCGGATCACACCCTCCGACATGAACCGACTACTGCGCGAGCTTGGCGGATCCAATTCGGGGGCCCTCGGTGCTCTTTTATCGGAGGCAAGCCAAAATCTTCGTCCCTCCGACCAGGCCCTTTTAACGCAAAAAGTGAAACGGGCTACCGATCTCGCCTTTCGGGTACAGGAGCAGGTTCGGGTATTTTTCAATACCATCGGAGAATTTGCGGAATATCAACGTGATGGTAAAGGCAATGAAAATTATGCCTGGCAGGAGCGCGTTCTGCCATCCACCCGCACGCTGCCCATTTGGGAAGATGTGGAATTCACCTGGAATGAAACTCACGAAACGTTAAAATTATTGATGAATTTGCTCAAGGAACTGCACCTGGCTTCGGCTGAGCTTTACGCTGATGGCGCGGAATCGCTCGAAGATGCGATGGGCCTCCTGAGCAACACTTCCCGCCGCCTGACCGAAGTGGAGAACAATCTTGATGGGATGATCATGGAGCCTGCGCCGGAAACCGTTTACTGGGTGGAAATTCATCCGAAAAGCAATCGGCTAATATTGCAGGCCGCGCCGCTGCATGTAGGCGAACTGATCACAAAACATATCTGGCATAAAAAAGAGAGCGTCATTCTCACCTCAGCCACCCTCACCACGCACGGCACATTTGATTATATGCGCAATGCCCTCGGTGCGATTGATGCAGAAGTGCTTGCACTCGGTTCTCCATTTGATTATGAGGAATCAACGCTGCTCTTCCTGCCAAACGATATTCCGGAACCCAATCAGAATGGGTATACCCAGGCAGTGGAGCAGGCCCTGGTGCAGCTCGGACGCGCCACGGGCGGACGCTTGCTCTCGTTATTTACATCTTATGCGCAGCTCAAACGGGCTTCGCAATCGATCACCGGACCTCTGGGCGAAGAGGGGATCGTCGTCTTTGAGCAGGGTGAGGGCGCCTCACCCAATGCCCTGCTGGATTCCTTCAAAGCAACTGAGCGGGCTGTTTTGCTTGGTACGCGCTCTTTCTGGGAGGGAGTGGA
>NZ_CEYOSI010000322.1:0-2791 GCF_982879505.1 Candidatus Desulfolinea nitratireducens | reverse complement strand
CGGGAATAATTCTCCGGCTATTTCGTTATCTCCTTTTAGCGGAAACTAAAGTTAAATATACAAGTATTAATACTCAATAACAAATGTCATTTGTCATAAACAGAAAAGCGACGACTAAACTTCACTCTTAATGTGCTGAAGGACCAAATACCGGCACATGAAAGACCGTATCTTTCCAGACCGCGTAATGCCTGGAAAAAGATTTTTTGAACCTTTGATAAGCGGCCCTGGTTTCAAAGACCTGGCTGTCGTTCCACAGGACGCGCCAGTCGCCGAGGGCTTCCGGCCACAGGAAGACCTGTCCCCGGATGAGGCGGTTATTGGCATCGATCCCGGGCTGCACGGGGGTGTCGTTCCCAGAAATTGCCACCATCTGCTCAGGCGACAGGAAATCCTGGGTAGCGGCACTCAGATTGTCCACCATCCATTTGCTTCTGGTTGACATGGCGACATAGCCCCCCGATTTATTCTCCCGCAAATGGGCCCAGTTTAAACAAACCATTGCCGCTGAAATATCGTTCGCAGCGGCAATCGCCTGAATAAGGGGATCCAGCAGATCTGCGCGATGCTCTTTGAAGCGATCACGCCTGGGTCTGTGCGGGGAACCGAGGGGCATGTAGCCGGTGCAGGTGATCCCCTGACTTTCCATGAACCTGCGCAGCTTGGTTTGCTGGAACAAAGGGTGAAGCTCCATTTGATTAAGGACCGGTCGTGAATAAGCATCGCTATCTCTCAGTAATAACTTCAAGGTGGCTTCGGTATGGTTGGATACCCCGATATCCACGATCTTCCCGGCCTTTTTTAATCTGACGATCTCTCCCCAGGTTTCCATGAAGGCTTCGTGAATATAGGGAACCGCATCGGGATTGCGAAAATCGCCTGTCGCGCCCGGCACATGCACATTAGGCCAGGGCCAATGATTGAGATACATATCCACCTGCTCCACACCCAAAGCACGGAGGGTATTATTCAAGGCTGGTTCAACATCCTGCTTGCACATGTGGCCGTTCCAGAGTTTCGCGGTAATGAATAACTCACTCCGCGATGAGAGATATCCCAGTCGGATGGCATCGCTGATCGCCTCCCCGACAACCTCCTCATTCTCATAGGCCCGGGCAGTATCGATATGCCTCCAGCCCACCCGAATCGCTTCAACAGTGGCCGCCTTGATATAGGCCTGCGCCCAATCGGAATGAAATGTTCCGAACCCGGCAGCCGGCATCAGCGCCCCGCTGGCCAACCTGAGTTGGTGCACAGATTGTGGGTCGATTCCCTGAATACGCTGATCGATATTCAATTCACCAGCAAGATTTCCTGCTTTCATAAACCATATCTCCTGTTCCTAAACTTAGTGCTTCACGATTCTACAAAAATAACGTCTTTGCGAACGAAGTGAAGCAATCTCCCGACCTTAATTTTGGATTGCTTCGGCGGCAAAACTGCCTCGCAATGACGAAATCGTGATCTACTAAAATTTAGAGATCGATCATTACCTTCAGATAGTCACCGCCCGAGCCTTCGATAGATTCGTAGGCCTGCGGATAATCCTTGAAAGCGAAACGCTGGGTCACCATTGGGTCCAGAGATAGTTTGCCAGACGCTGCCAATTCGATGGCGCGCTCGTAATCCTCTTTCTGATACATCAGGGTCCCAACCAGGCTGAGTTCGCGATCCTGCACCAGGCCCAGATCAACCTCTGGTTTCCTGCCAAAAACCCCCACCACCACAATCGTGCTGCCCTTGCGCGCAGTGACAATCGCCTGGGTAATGGTCGGCTGGACACCGACACACTCCATGATCAGGTCGGCTTTGTCCGGACCAAAATATTTCAGGATAGCCAGGGAGAGATCTTCTTTTTCGGGATTGACCACGTTCCTGATCCCGCATTCCCGTGCTTTGTTTAATTTATACTCACTGATATCGGTCAGCAAAACTGCTTCCGCGCCCGAGGCCTGGGCGACCTGGGCAACCAGGTTGCCGATCGTCCCCCCACCAAGGACGAGCATCTTCCGTCCTTTTATGTTTCCCCCGCGGGACAGGGAATGAACCGCCACCGAGATCGGTTCGATCAGGGCCGCCTCGTCGAGGCTCATGGTTGCGGGTAATTTCAACACCTTCTCAGCCTTGACGGAGAAAAACTCCTGGGCCGCCCCGTCGGTCTGGAATCCCATCACCTGCAAGTTATCGCAGATGTGGACCATGCCATGCCGGCAGGGATAGCACTCCCCACAGGTGACCTGCGGCATAAAGACCACCTTGTCGCCAGGGCTAAAACCTGTCACCTTCGCCCCCGTTTCGGCAACCACCCCACCGACCTCATGTCCCTGTACGACCGGGTAGGCGGTGTAAGGATGCAGCCCATGATAAACATGGATATCCGACCCACAGACGCCAATCCTCTTGATCCGGATCAGGACCTCATCACTGGCCGGTTGGGGTTTCCCAATTTCCCGAAATTCGATTATTCCCGGGTTTGTCATAATGGCTTGAAGCATGGCATTCTCCTTCTCTGGTTTTCAGAGAGATTTCAATTTATTCCGCAAATGGGTCAAAAACTTGAGCACGATGCAAATGGTTTTCTTTCTGATAGTTTTTTCATGCAAGTATATTTTAGTCCCAAAAAAGGGAAAACAGCCTCTATCTTTTAAAATAGAGTAGGACTTACGCATTTCTAAAATCCTTGTCCCAACGCAGAGCATTGCTGCCAGCAAAAATGTGTTTTAGGTAAATCCTATAGTGACTCCACTGAAAAAAGCTGAACTTTAACAACCGACAACTGAGCCGAATCCAT
>NZ_CEYOSI010000321.1:0-2849 GCF_982879505.1 Candidatus Desulfolinea nitratireducens | reverse complement strand
GCGGCGGTGCTTTACTGGCAGCATTTCCTAATCAGCTTACACAGGGAGATTGTCGGTTGATGATTGACTATATGGTGCAGGATAAGTTTGGCTCTCTGCTACAAGCAGGCCTGCCCGATGGGACAAAGATCGCCCACAAACACGGATTCGTCCCGGATCGTTTTGGTGTTGTTCATGATATTAGCGATGCTGGAATTATCTATACTCCTGGCGGAAACTTCGTCCTGGCAATCTATACTTACCACCCTGTCCAGGGAATTTGGGGGGAGGTCAATCCCCTCTTTGTTGAGCTTACCCAGGCAGTTTATAATTATTTCAACCTAAGCAGCCCATAATTAAAACTTCGTTTATAATTTAGCCATGAATACAACTTTTCATCTTTACCGCCTGCAGCAAATTGACAGCCAAGTCGACAAGGCTCAAAAACGTTTGGATGAAATTCAAAAGATTCTCGACGACAATACTGAACTCAAACGTGCCAAAGCCTATCACGATAAATGTCAGGTTGCGCACCATGAAACAGAGAATGAACTTCAAAAGGCTGAAGGTGATGTTCAAGACAGGCATATAAAAATTGAACAATCGGAGGCTATGCTTTATGGCGGCAGTGTAAAGAATCCCAAAGAGGTCCAAGACCTACAAAATAAAACAGAATCTCTTAAACGCTATCTGACAAAATTACAGGATATTCAGCTTGAGGCAATGCTCGCCCACGAAGAAAATACAGAAATTCTCCAATCTGCGCAATCTGCGCTGGATAAACTCAAAGGGGAGATTATTCAACAAAACAGTCAACTGGCTGGTGAACAAAGCGTACTTAATAAAAATAAAGAACGTCTCCTCACTGAAAGGGAGGTTGCACTTCCCGCCGTGCAGCCAGATCAACGCCAACTTTACGAAGGTCTTCGAAAAACTAAACGCGGGATTGCAATCGCCTCCATCAAAGAGGGAAGCTGTTCAGCCTGTGGCGCGGCGTTGACCAAATCTCATCAACAGACAACCCGTTCAAACGCAACCATTGCTTATTGTCCCTCCTGCAAACGAATCCTTTATGATAGTTAAAGAATTATGACCCCGGGATTATCAAATCTTTCCATTGATGCCATCTCCTTTTGGATTGGCGTCCTCGTCGCCTCAGTTTTCTGGCTGATGATAGGGTGGGTGCGCCCCTTATTAAAACAAATTCGTGAAAACCTGCAAAAAACCCGTGAGACCAGATCAAAGCGCGGCTCCAGCAGTATCGAAGAATATTATCGACAGACTGTGCTCAAGCAAGCCCAGGGAATGCATCTGGCAGCCCCTCTCTTTTCTCTTGAAGAGATTGTTGTCTCCCCCAGCATTATTGCCCCTCCGCCACACATAGAACCAGGTGATAACCTGGTTGCTTTGAATCAAACAGACCTGACCGTCCCCTATTTACCGCAAGACCCTACGCTCGCCTCTTTTTATCAAACTTCAACTCTCACTATTCCTGAAGCCCTCGCTGGTGGATCTCATCTCGCTATCGTTGGGAATCCTGGTGTGGGAAAAACAGTAGCGCTTGCTTTTATCGCCAGCCTGGCTGCCAAACGCGACCCACAGATGGGCTCTCTTGATGATGCCGTCCCTTTTCTCATGCATGTTGCGGATTTGGCTATTCCTGAAAAAGACACAACCTCTGTCCTTGATCCAATTATAGATTTTGTCGCTGAAGGAGCCTCTCTCTTCAATGCCCCCCGCTTACCCGGTTTCATTCGTCAAAGCTTTGGGAGCGGACGTGCGCTGCTCCTTCTTGACGGATTGGATGAAATCCCACCGGATGAGATATCTAAAGTAGTCGCATTTATTACAGAAATTATTAAAAATTACCCCAATATTCGGGTCATCACTACCGGTGCCCTTGAATTTCTGGATGGTCTCACTCAGCATGATTTTGCCATTCTCCCCCTGAAAACATGGAATGCATCTCAGCAAAATGAATTTCTCACCAAATGGGGTCATCTCTGGGAAAAGTATGTTGCCCGTGAAGCCTGGGTACAGGCTGGACCAGAGCAAGTTGATCCTACTCTTCTTAACTCATGGTTGAGCATTGAATCTACAAGCTTCACACCTCTTGAACTCACCCTGAAAGCCTGGGGAGCCTACGCGGGGGATGGACGCGGACCAACAGCATTGGATGCAATCGAAACTCACCTCCGCCGGATTTCACCCGCCGGCACTCCTGTTGCCGCATTGGAAATGCTCGCCATGCAGGTCAGCCTGACAGCTCAGCCCATTTTTGATTCTCGCAAGGCACGCAGTTGGATTAAATCCTTCGAGCCACCTGAAGAAAAACTGGCTGAAAAAGAAAATGAGGATAAGAAAAAAGGCAAAAAAGAAAAGGTCACTCCCACACTGGGTCTTTTGTCAAAAATGGCTCAAAGCGGCCTCCTTTCCAGTCACCTTGACAATAAAATGCGTTTTGCCCATCCCATTTTTGGAGGGTTTCTCGCCGGACGTGGTCATAGTAACTTTACTGTCGACGAGCGGATAACGGCGCAGCCCTTCTGGGGCGGAAAAACCCTTTTCATGCACTACCTTGCTGCGAATGGGGACGCTACTGATCTTGTCAATACGCTTTTAGAGACACCAGATCCCATACTGGAGAGAAATTTGATCCTGATGGGAGATTGGTTGAGAGATGCTCCCCGCAAAACTCCATGGCGTGGAAAAGTGATGACTGCCCTCGCAAACGCCATTCAGGATGATAATCTACCCCTTGGGTTAAGAGGACAAATCGTAGCATCCCTCGCCCGTAGCGGAGACCCCAGTGTAGCCGCACTATTCAGGCAGCTTTTACAATCTCAATCATCCTACGTAATTCAGATTGT
>NZ_CEYOSI010000320.1:0-2851 GCF_982879505.1 Candidatus Desulfolinea nitratireducens | reverse complement strand
ATGCCCGAACTACCAGAAGTTGAAACGATTGTCCGCAAATTACGTTCTGAGTTGGTGGGGCGAAAGATCGAATCCGCCGAACTGCTCTGGGAGCGGACTCTTGCGACGCCTTCACCTGCTGATTTCATTGCAAGCATTTGCGGCCAGTCAATAGAATCCCTTTCACGCCGCGCGAAATATATTGTCCTGGGCCTGACAGTGGACAGCCTCCTCATCCACCTTCGGATGAGTGGCGATCTGCTTATCCGCAATGCTGATGAACCTGTTGAAAAGCATGATCGTTTGATTTTGCATCTCTCTGATGGACACTATCTCGCCTTTAGCAATATGCGTAAATTTGGACGGGTCTGGCTCACCCCCAGCCCGGAGGATATTCTTGGTAAACTTGGCCCGGAACCACTGGACGAAAACTTTACGGTTGAAATGCTCTACGAGCGTTTGAGACAACATAAACGCCAGATCAAGCCCCTGCTTCTCGATCAGAATTTTCTTGCAGGAATGGGCAATATCTACACCGACGAAGCATTACATTTGGCAGGATTGCATCCGCTCACAAAATCAGATTTAATTAGACGGAAGCAAGCTGAAATCCTGTGGCGAAACCTCCGTGAAGTTCTCGAGGAGGGCATCCGCCGCAACGGCACATCGATAGACTGGATCTATCGCGGCGGCGATTTTCAAAATTACCTGCATGTTTATGGGCGCAAAGATGAACCCTGTCTCAACTGTGGGACGCCCATCCAGCGCATTACAGTTGGACAGCGCGGCACACATTTTTGTCCGAAATGCCAGCCGCTAAAAGGAGCATAACGATGGAATTTGATTTGAAAACAATCGGAATCTATATAGGGATATGGTTGCTGGGGTATATATTGGGGTTGGTTGAATCCAGGATCAGGCAAAAAAGGAAGGCGAGAAAAGAAGAACCAATTAAAGCTCCTGAGCCAACCGAAGCTCCTGAGCCAATCGAAAAAATCGTCTATCTCCCCTCACCAGATGAGGAGGTGATTTACGCTCTGGCCTTAAAAGAAGGTGAATCCGGCGCGCTGGAGATCAAATTGGATGGTGAATGGCTGGAAAACCGTTTGGCTGTTTCTCCCGATCAGCAAAAGCGGTTGGTGAACCTGGTTGTGGCGCTTCGCCCATGGGTTGCAGCCAATCCCGCTCTCGCAGAACCGATCGTTTCCGCCAAACCAATCTCAACACCTTCGCCAATCCCTCAGGCCACCGCAGAGTCGGTCTCTAAGCCGAGTGATGAGGATAAAGGTCCACCAGCATCGACTTTAAGCATGGTTAAACAAATCGACAAAATCCTGCAAAAAAATCTTGATGGACATCCATTAAAAAATATGGGCATCCGTTTGCAGGAATCGATCACTGGCGTGGTGAATTTTTACGTTGGGTTGACGCGCTATGAGTTTATTGATGAGATTCCGGATAAGGATGTGCAGGCATTCATCCAGAAAGCCATCGCCGAATGGGAAGAAAACGCTACGCCGCGCTAGGTAGATGATCCTCCAGGCAGCGTGCTGTCAGGATGGGGCAATTTACCGCTTCTGCGATTTCTGCGGTCACATTGGGTGCATATAGTTGACGTAAGCTGGTATGGCTGAATATTGACCCCATGCAGACAAGATCGTAATCGTTTTCTTCCAGTTCCCCTATAATTTGGTTAACCACGTTCCCGTGCCGCACCGTGACGTGGGTCTGCACGCCCTTTTCCTGGGCATATTGCTGCGCCTTTCGCAGCTCCTGAGCAGGTGGCGTATCAGTATCAAGCAGGTGATTCCAATTATTTTGCATCTCTTTCACTGGAGGGTAATCCAAATTTACAGGAGGGACTACATGCAAAAGTGTTAGCACGGCTTGAGTCTTCGCGGCGATATTAATTGCGTATTCTCTAGCCAGATGCGCATGCCCCAATCCCCCAAGGCAGACTAAAATCTTCTTAATCGGCAGCTTCGCCTTTTGCATATAGAGAATTGGCACCCCGACATCTTCTAAAATTTGCCGGAAAGTACGCCCAAGTAGCCAATGGCGAAACCTGGAACGCCCCAAAGGTCCCACAACGAGCATTTCCGCATTCGTCCACACCATTTCTCGAAGTACATCTTCCGTTTCGCCATCTACCAATTGCAAATCGTATTCTATCCCTTCTTTTCCGAAGAAGGTTACTGCTCGGCTGAATATATCCTGCACGGGATGTTCATCGTTGGTGTCTTCGATAACCCCTAGCAAAGTTAGCGACATGGAGAAAGTTTTTGCCATCCATGTACTGTATTCGATTGTCGGCCAAGCTTCCGGGCATCCATTGGTTGCGAGCAAGATTTTCTTTTTCATCGTAATAAGACCACTCCTAGAATCCCCGCCCCGATTAATACAAACGGAGACGGGATATTAAGCAAAAGCGCGGCTAAACTTAATGCGGCAATTAAGACCGTGCGCTTTTTTATTGCCTTTGTTATGTCATTACGGAATATTTTCCAACCGATCATGAGCATCAACATCGCTACAGCAGGGGTCATGCCGTCAATAAAGTTGGTTAACCAGATTTTACCCTGTACTTTTTCAAGCATTGACACAGCAGCCAACATCAGAAGCGTAGGTGGCAAAATGGATCCAAGCAGGGCGGCGCTCATCCCACTCATCCCTCCGGCTGAGTAACCCACAAACATGGCGAGCTTTAAGGCTTCGCTCCCCGGCAGCACATTGGAAAAACCAACCGCTTCAATAAATTCAGACTCGGTCATTGTCTCAACAATAGCTTCTTTATAAAGCAGACCAATCGAAGCAGGTCCTGATGTACTCAATGTATTGACCTTGAGAAAAAGCCAAAACAATTTCAACCAAG
>NZ_CEYOSI010000319.1:0-2852 GCF_982879505.1 Candidatus Desulfolinea nitratireducens | reverse complement strand
AACCTCGGTAACGCCGGTTCCTTTTTTGAACATCGTACGGCGATTTAGAAAAACGATGACTACTGCCGCGATCCCGAAAAGGAGGTTGTCCCAGGGTTGTGTATCGGGAAAGATGGGATTCATCACCTGAAAGTGATAGAGGTAAGCAATCAGCAGGCTACCACGGGCACTATTGAACATGGGAGTGATAATGATGGAGAGAGCGATGACGCCACCAAAGAATGGCACGACGGCCCAAGAGCCATATTGAACCCCGCCTCCAAACAGAAACGCAGGGAGGTGCCAGGTCGCCCATATGATACCCACGACTAAGCCAGCCCAAAAGGGAGCCATCTTTTGCTGCAGTAGAGGTTGGGCGACCCCCCGCCAGCCGAACTCCTCGATCGTACCCAGGAGGAAAAAGCCCTGCACCAGTGCTGGAAATACCTGATACCAGGGGGAAAAGGGGAACGGATCGCTGATGGTACCGTTCAATGCGGCGGCAAGGTAAGCGATGGCAGGAATGCCTAATATGAGGAATAGCCACCACACCCGGGGCATGCGCCATAAGGTCAATCGCCGGAAGAAGCTACCCAGCCCTTTTAGTCCGTAATGCCGCCAGACCAGGAATATGCCAGCAAGGCCAGGCGAATATGCCATGAGGATATATAAGGGGTTGCTACTGGTAATTTCACCGAAGATTGCGACCATCTGGTCGGTGAAAAAGATCAGCAGGGCGGCGATTCCCCAGCTCAATCCAAAAGTAAGGGCTAGGAACGGAACGAGCGTTTTTGTTTTCATGATATTGTCTCCTATTGATTATTTTTGACGACGATTACAGTTTATAGTTTTATGCGGCTTTTGTCCCCTATCGGAAGATAGGTTGTGAGGGTAGGTTAAATAAAAAAAAGAGCCGTTTTCACGGCTCAGATTTGTTGAGAGAAGATGGCTTAGAAGCCCAATTCCCTGGCCCGGGCAATCGCCTTTGAACGATTACTGACCCCCAGTTTCTGCAGGATATTGTGAACATGCCATTTGGCAGTCCCCACGCTGATGACCAATTCGTCGGCAATTCCCTGGTTGGAATTTCCCGCAACGATCAAGCCCAATACCCGTAGTTCTTGCTCGCTGAGAGGGTCAGGCAACTGGTCTAGGGGCGATTTTCCAGATTCAGCCTGGAGACTACCCAGGATGGTATCCACAAGTTCAGGGGCGGCCTGACGCGCTTTTGGCAGCAAATCGAGAAGCGCTTCCCCTTCGTCTAAAAAGATGCGGATAAAACCTTCGGGGGCAGCCAATCCCAGCGCCTGGGACAGCCAGTCTACGGCGGTTGGGATGTCTTTTTCAGCGCGATGGAACAACGCCATCAACATCATGGACTCGATAACGGTTCGTACGCGACCTTGGGCTTGCTCCCGTTTAAGGAGAGCATCCAGAATGGACGGTATAGTTTCGCGACCGCCCGTCTTCAGCAGGATGCGCACGAGCGTCAGTTCTGCAAATTCGTGTGGTTGCTCCCCGCGAACAGCCTGGTATTCCAGCGCCCATTGCGTTGCTGCCCCTTCTTGGCCGGTTAAGTGTTGCAGGTTTGCAATATGGGCCGCCACGATCATAGACATGCGCTCCACCCCGAAGCCTTGTATGATCGTGTTCACTTCCTGAGCAGCCTCAAAGGCATCCGATACGCGCCCCTGATAGATATGCAAACGAGCAAGATACGATAGACCAAAAATCACGTCATCTATCAAACCGCCACGGCGGGATAAGGCAATCCCATTTTGCAGGAATTCCTCGGCGGCAGCGAGATCGTTGCGTTCGAGAGCAATACTGCCAAGAATAGACTCCGCCAAACCCAGCGGAGGTAATCTTTTGCCTTCTGCAATCTGCATAGCTTGTTGGCAGGCTTGCTCCGCGTGATATAACAATCCCTGAGCGACCTGCACTTGCGCTACAGCGCAAAGCGAATGAATGACAAGATAAATCTCGTCTACAAATTGCGCTTCTTCGCTTGATTTCAAATAGTTCTGGATAGCAAGTTCGGTTTGCCCCGAGATTTCATACGCCACCCCCAGGCTGAAAAATCCACGCGCCTGTAGCAAATGCCTCTCTCGAGGCAGGCGTTCCTGCGCAAACATGATCTTCTCTATGGCTTGCTGCGTATCTCCACGCACGGAGGCAATTGCACCACGGTACAGCGATGCCTGCGCCAACATTTGCTCTTTTTCAGAAGACGCAGGTAAAGCGTCGAGCGTTTGCTCGACTTGAGCAATTTGCTTTTCGGCAGCGTCAAAACGCCCTAATAAATAAAGAATATGCGCTGCGTTCAAACCTAATTCAGGGCGGCTATGAAAGGCTTGCGGTGGGAGAGTTTCCAGCCAGGATAAATATAAGGCGAGATTGCCACCCGACCAAATCGTATCTTCCCGAAATACCCGATCAATCAGATCCGCCAAGAAATCAAGATCGCCACTTTCGATGGCATATTGCACCGCTTCAGAGAGAAAGTCATTCTCTTCGTGCCAAAGCGCAGCCTTTTTATATAGTGTTTTTGTTTCAGTTTTAGAGAGTTCTGTTCGCAAGAAATCGGCAAAAAGATGATGATAGCGATACCAGACGCGCTCATCATCCAACGGGATCAGGAAGAGATTCGCCTGTTCAAGTTCTGAAAATAAACTCTGACTGTCAGGGAATCCGGTGAGTGCTTCGCAGGATTCAGCGTTGAAACGTGCCAGGATGGAAGTCTGAATAATGAATTTGCGAATATCATCCCTTTGCTGGCGAATGACTTCTTCCGCCAAATAATCCAAGACATAGCGGTGGCTGCCGCGGAATGTTTCTACAAAACTTTGTGGGTCTGGCAGGTTTTTGAGTGC
>NZ_CEYOSI010000318.1:1289-2863 GCF_982879505.1 Candidatus Desulfolinea nitratireducens | reverse complement strand
GAGAGTACGAGTTTCTTGCCAGGAAAAAATATGGTTGAGATTTTCACTCTTGGACACAGAGCGGTGAGCATTGTGTGAACTTCTAGGAACAACGGCAAAGCGCTGATTGAAGTCCTGGATAAAATCAGGCATAAAACAATTGGCATCCTCGATGCTGGAGATATCTCGCAAGCGCAGTTCTTTGACTAAACGGTCCTGCAGGGTCAGGTTGGCACGTTCAACCCTGCCCTTGGCCTGGGGTGTATTGGCACAAATAATCTCAATATCCAATTCCTTCATCGCTCGTCCAAATTGGGTCATGCCGCTACCAGAGACTGCATGCTTGATATTGACCCGAAAAATGCCGTGTTTATCGCTGTAGAAGGCAGCTGGCTTGCCATGGCGGGCAAAATAGCGCCTGGCGGCCTCCCCATAGCTAAAAAAGCTTTCCTGAGGTGTGAAATACAATTCTCCCAGGCGTCCGGTAGCGTCATCTATGAACACCAGCAGATTGCATGCGGGTCCACGATCTTCAAACCAGCGGTGTGGGGAACCATCAATCTGCACCAGCTCTCCAAAACAGGCTCGGCGTTCTCGCATTTGGTGGATTTCTGGCCGTTTCAGCCGCTTCGGTTTCCAGAGGCCTTCGCTGATCATTAGCTGCCGCACACTTTCCCGAGAGATGTTCAATTCGTGTAATTCACGCAGCTTCTCACAGGCCAGTGTGGGACCAAAATCATGGTAGCGGCCGTGTAGCAAATCCACTACCTTTTTCTTCTTTTCAGAGGAGATTTTGTGATTGCTTGATCTGCCTCGTTTCTTGGAGATCAATCCTTCCACGCCTTTTTCACGATAGGCCCGATATAGGCGTTTTACCTGCCTGACACCTATCCCCAGAATTTGAGCAGCTTCTTTTTGTTTCAGTGTTTTTTGCTCTAATCGCTGCATAATTTCTGCTCGACTCATTTCTTTTTTGCTCATAATGATCAATTTGTCCATTTCTGTTTGTCCCTTCAATAAGGGGACATTTTAACTTTGCAGAAAGGGGACATTTGAACTTTGCGCTAACATTTATACAACGAATACTTGACAATTTGTTGAAATGTGGATAATATTTATACATATTAAGACTCGATAAAGGCAAACCCCCCGAAAGGTTGGGGCGCAATGCTGTGGGTCTAAAGCTGACAAGAATCAGCTAAGATTGCCAGGCCGCCGAAAGTCTGATTGTTTAATTAAGACAAGCAGACAACCGAAAACAACTAAGCATCATCGCAGAAGAATACGGAAGCAGGAAGCGGATATGGCATGAGCCTATAACCGCTTTTTTTATCGGGAAAGTGGAAAGATGAAAAAGGAGAATAATAATGAATTCAAAAAATCGCAGTAAAAATCACTTAACCCTCCTGATCAAGTATGTAATCCTGCTATGCATATTTGCATTGCTGGGCAGCACGGCGGCATGTAGTTTGCCATTCAAAATCGTCCCGAATACTCAAGAGGAAGGACCCCCACCGGAAGAACACTTTGAAGAAGGTCAACCCCCACCGGAAGAACACTTTGAAGAAGGTCAACCCCCACCGGAAGAACACTTT
>NZ_CEYOSI010000318.1:0-1189 GCF_982879505.1 Candidatus Desulfolinea nitratireducens | reverse complement strand
GAAGAAGGTCAACCTCCACCGGAAGAACACTTTGAAGAAGGTCAACCTCCACCAGAAGAACAACCCCCAGGCGAACCGCCCCCTGAACCACCGCCCCCACAACCGGCACAACCCACACAGCCACCCAGCGGCGGAGGCGGAGCTTTCTCAGCCGATGTGTCTGTTACCGACATATACCCCGGCAATCAGCCTCAGGGGCAGTTCCATGTACGCATCACAAACCACGGTCCGGGAACTCTGAACAATGTTACCGTGCCCGTCCTATGCCAATACGAGCGTACTGACAAGAATACCAAAGCCCAGAGCGCCCAGAGTGCCCATATATCTGTTACATTAAGCATGAAACCCGGCGAGCAAATGAGTTTTCCAACCACGCTCTCCCTGGATACAAACGTCTTTGAATATCTGGTTGCCTGCGAGGTACAGCCCAACTTCGACGACCCTGACCCGGGCAACAATAATTATAACGAGCCGATCTATTAAATTGGTCAGATACATCAGGCCATCGGCATTTTTAAAGCCTTAAGTTGTTAGTTTTATGTGAGAAGGAAAAAAGTCCTCCAGGCATGAATGTGCCTGGAGGATAGTTATTTACCCATGCAAGGCAACCCCCTTCTTTTTTATCTGTCCTTGGGAGAAGGCACTCTGTGCCGACGTCGCAACCTCCCCCCCCTGCGTTTGTAGAAACTTGGATATTTACTTTTCCTAACCCAACAAAATCATATCCTCTCTAACCACGTAGGTTGGGTCTTGCAATTCTCCTGTGGAGAGTTGCAAGGTCTTTTTCTTATTTCTTCAACCCAACAAAGTCACCTCCTCGCGAGCAGCGCGTCGCAACCCCCTTCTTTTTTATTTGTCCTCCGAGAATCCTTCAGGAGAAGGATGCGAGGATCCACGGCTCGTAGCGCTATCAAGGTGCATACGAGACAAGGAGAGGCGAGCAAAGCGTCGCGATCTCCCACAATTCACACTGTAGAACCAAAAACCAAAATCCATCCCCTGCTTTGCAGGGCTCGCAATGGCATCATTCTAAAAGCGGGGGGGGCAAGCCGATGGCACAGGAAGAAATGGAGAGAGAAACGATCTTATCAGCTATCGGGGAAGTGGCGCGTTACCAACGTACTCTTCTGCTATTGCGCACCGGACGGTACCAGCGTTTCCCAGGAAGAAACAGATGCTCCTTCCTTAC
>NZ_CEYOSI010000317.1:0-2892 GCF_982879505.1 Candidatus Desulfolinea nitratireducens | reverse complement strand
TGCCGGGAATAATTCTCCGGCTATTTCGTTATCTCCTTTTAGCGGAAACTAAAGTGAGACATGGACTTTCTTTATATTTTCACTGTCACTGAGAAATTCAATTTCTAGATCTGTCAATCCATCTGGAGTGAAATTCGCCCCAATGGTAACGAGTTTGTTGACCCGGTCAGGGTAATATATTGCCATTGTAAGACCAGTGATTCCACCATCACTCAAACCTAGGATATGAGCCCTATCTATTTCAAGAAGATCCATTAATGCTATGAAATCTTTGGCAAATAGTTCATAGCTAAATGGTTGATCAGAGTCCGTTGTTCTGCCATGACCACGGGTATCAACTGCGATGACCTGATAATTCTTTGACAATTCAACAACCCCGTTTTTCATATCTTCAATGGAACCACTACTGCCATGCAGCACGAGGAGTGGCTCACCTGAACCGTGAACTTCATAGTACATGGTGATGTCATTAACTTTGGCATAACCGGCTTCGCAGTTTTCGGTTATCTGGGTCAGACATTCAGTTGATTTTATTGGGCCACAACCAGAAATAACAAGCCCAAGGATTACACAAACAATGACCAATTGCGATTTCCAAATTGTTTTCTTTCTCATTTTTCCCTACCTTTCGCTAACTAACTCTGTTTATATGAACGCTTAATTTTATCACCACTTTGCGGGGAATAAACCAAAAACCATCTTCGCCTTGCGCCAGCATGCCACGCATCAGCATGGGCTATCAGTCGTCGATAATAATGCTTTCAGCCAGGTTATCGACAATCACTGGACTCGCGAAGTAGGTAACCGAGGGTTCGGTACCATACTTATCCGTAATAGCCTGACGCCAATTCGCACTGTAGAGCTGTTCTGCTTCTTTTCGGGATTCCCAGAGATAGACACCACCAACTGTGCTGCCGTCCTCGGATAGTAAAAAATACTTGCGGACCAGCCCCGGCGTGGCGCGGTAGTTTGGCGCTGCATCAGCAAATAGACCAGTCGCCTTCTCGAGGCTAACCAGAGTTGAAAGTTTAATTTGGACAAGTGCTGTGATCATGGTTTCTCCTTTTATTGTTTCTCTGGATCTAATCATTTGATTGTATTGCGCGAATAAAAAATGTGATTGATGGCTCTCATTACCAAGTATTTCATAGGAGCATTTCAGGGCAATCTGTATACCACCGGATGATCGGCTGGCAATTTCTCCCACATCCGGTCGACAAGGATCAGCACTGCCACGGCGATGACGAGGGTCAGGAATAAGCTCCGCATATCCTGGATCGGTACGAATGCCTGGACAGTATTGGTCGCTGCATGGGCGATCCCTGCCACCAGGATACTCCCTCCAGCCCGATTGCAAATCCACACAATCAGCACAGACAGGAGGATGTGGCCGATAAACATCTCGACCCAGAATTGGATGGTCAGGACCGGCTGTCCTTCTGCCTGCCATCCGAAGAAGTGCCAGGGCACCCAGAAGAAAGCGATGATCAAGGCAGCGATCAGCGGGCTAAAATGAGATTGCAATCTGGGCAGGGCGAAGCCCCGCCAGCCGGTCTCTTCTCCGGTGGCATTGAAAAAGAAAAGTTGGTAGAAGAATTTGACTGCGATCAGGCCGAGCAAGGCCGGGCCTGATTCCTGGAATTGGTAAAACAAGATGGGCAGTCTGTTCAGGATACTGTAAACAGGGAAGGAAAACAGGAGCAAGGCTGGGAATAAGACCAGTGCCAGAATCGCCCAGGGCCACACATCACGCAGCTGGATCAATGAGGCCAGATAATGCCTCACGGAGGGAATGCGGGAAAAAGCTGAAGCGATCAGAAAGGCAACCGGCACTGTGGCAATTGTGAATAGGACAACCACCACCGGAGATAGAGGAAAATGATCGACGAATTTTAAGTTGGCAAAAGAAATGATCGCAGACAGGAACCATGCCACGAAAAAGGCGATCCAGAATGCCTTGCGTGAACCTTCTCTCGGTTGAGTATTGGTGATCGCATTGATGATGATCCCCGCCAACCCAGGACCGCAGGCGGTTATAAAAGCGAGGGGCAGCAACAGACCCTGGTCTCGATTCAGGACTGCACCCCAGGAGAATCCCAGCCCCCAGGAGATGGCGAAGGTGATCAGGAAGAAGGCTGCAATTTGATGGTGCTTGATCCAATGGGTAAATTTATCCATTTTTCACTCCTTCTATTCAGCTCCATCGCACAAGGTTGGAATGAGCGGCGGATGAGGGTTGGCCCGGTCAAGTGCAAACGGTGATTTGGAGACAAAGGTAGAAATCCACCAATCCATCAGCTCTTTAGTGTCGAAAAATCCAGGTTGGCTGAGGCCCGGATCAAGGACTCAATCTCGGTCCAGGGGGCATCGTCAAATGACCAAATATCCATCTGCCGCATATAGAGCCCATCCCCTGAAAGTAAAGACTTTGGATCATCGAGAAGGGCGCCCAGTCCGAAACGCAGGAGCACATGGTCATCCTGGATGTCGACGAAGCAGATGCCACCTTTTATGGTGCCCCCCTTAATCGGATCGTAGAAGGTGAACGCGGTTGAGCTGATCCGCTCTGTGGCCGAAGGGTTTACTTCCATGACGATATTCCTGATCTCAAGCAAGAGATCAACCAGGTCCGGACGTTGATATTTCAGGACATTTTCAACCTCAGCGAGCGAATGGAAGTGGGATTTAGTCATAATAAGGTGATTTTCGGTGTGTCCGGCTAATCCTAAAATGAAGTGCGTTCATGTGCAGAAATATTGAAGGGGGATTGTTTTTTGATGATGATGAATAACTTCCCGACCGACTCCCTTTGTACAGAAACCTGGTGAGGATTATATCAAACTTATACCTTGCAAATTAATTACAAGGATCGGTATCAGGGCTGTTTCACTT
>NZ_CEYOSI010000316.1:0-2925 GCF_982879505.1 Candidatus Desulfolinea nitratireducens | reverse complement strand
GGCTGCGCGGGGCAATTGTTCTTGCGTTAGCATTGAGTATTCCGATTGACTTCCCCGAACGTGACCGATTGCTGGCGATGGCATTTGGGGTGGTACTTTTCACCCTGCTGGTGCAGGGTTTCTCCATGGATACCCTGGTTAAAAAACTGGCCCTGGTCAAGCGCACAGAGAGTCAAATCGAGTATGAGAAACGTCACGCACGCTATATTTCAAACAATTCAGCATCGGAACATCTTGCAGAAATGAATAAGCAAGGCCTGCTTTCCGCGCATATCTGGCACCAGATGAAGCCGATCTTTAAAAAACGCGAAGACTTTTTGCTTGAGGCTATGCAAGATCTTCTTGCAGCTAATCCTACAGTTGAAATCGAAGAGTTGGATTCTGCCCGCCGCGAAGCATTACGCGTCCAACGTTCCACTCTTGGGAGCCTTTTCCGTGATGGAGTCATTTCCGATGAGATATACAGTGATCTGATCGGCGAAGTGGACGAGGCGCTCACAGAAAGACATGTCAATTGGTCTCAATTATTGGAAACGGGTATAGGCAGGAAAAGGACGATCAATAAGATGATGGCAGTAATCGTTCAGGAAGACGATCTAGATAATGTCCTGGTAGAAATGAGCAACGCTGGATTTGGCGCAGATCCTCTCCCCAGCACAGGCGGCTTCCTCAGCAGGAAAAATGTGACCCTGCTGATCGGCATCCCGCGGGGGCGTGAAGCTGATATTGTTAATATTTTGGAGAAATCCTGCAAACGACGGGTTAAATATGTACGCTCTCCTTTGGATGGCGCTTTTCTCCCCCTTTCACGCCCGGTCCCCGTCAAGATTGGCGGAGCAACGATCTTCACCTTTGATATAGAGGAATACCATGAGTTCTAAAAATATGAAAATGATCATCGCCATCGTGCGCAATGCAGATATTGACGTTATCCTGAAAGCATTGCTCGAAAAGGAATTCCGTGTGACCCGCATCGCATCCAGCGGCGGGTTTTTCAGGCGCGGTAACGCAACCCTGATGATGGGAGTGGAGGCTGAAAAGGTGGAGGAAGCCATTCAAATTATCCGGGAACATTGTGAACAGAGCCTTGATCTCGCTGTTAAGCACGCCACTGTTTTTGTCCTTGATATCGATCATTTTGAGCAAGTCTAAAGAACGGCTCGGAACAAGCAAAGAACCCGTTTCCTTGAAGGAAACGGGTCCTTTTTTACTCCAGTAAAAATTCTCTAAAAAATTCACTTACCTTTTTGGTATATCTTGTCTGATAATAGGTGTACATATTCATGTGGACTGGCTCTGCCTCAGTCCACAACCAGCGTGGTTCTCCGGCTGCATCATAAAGGCGGCGGGCAGAATCCTGCGGGATGCGCATATCTCCCATCCCCTGAATGATAAAGACCGGGCGCGGACTGATATCACCGATCACATCCAGGGGGCGAACAAGATCAACATTCATTCCTGTTTCTCTCTCTGCAAAAAATCGAATTAACTCCCGCATTCCCAAAACAGGGATCTGGTGCTCCAATTCATCTTCAAGGGTGGCGAAGGGGCTGTCCGCAATGATCGCTTCAATTTCGGGGCGGCGCGCAGCAGTCAAAATGACCGAAACTGCCCCCATTGAACCACCCCATGCGCCAACTCTCTCCACATCTGACTGCGCCAAGGCAAAATCCAGGGCGGCTTCCACATCCCGTGTTTCGGTATAACCAAATGTGACGGTATCGCCTTCGCTTGCGCCATGTCCGCGAAAATCCCAGGCCAGAACCCCATAGCCCTGCTCTGCAAAAAGAAGATAAAAATCAATCGGGCGAACGGAAGCATGTCCGTGGGCGACCAAAATAACAACGCCGTTTTGGGGCGGCGTATACCACGCTGAAAGACGGATCCCATCCGAAGTAAGCAGCTCAATATCTCTGTATTCAATGCCATGTGCGAGCAATTCGTCGCCTGAGGGGGGCTGCAATCGCCTGGGGTGCACATAGTCCAGCGCGTTATTATAGGAAAACAGCGTCAGGGCAACTGAAAGCAGGATCAAAAAGGAGATCAGCCCAAACCGAATTAAATTCCATCGATATCTCATAAGACAACCTCTTGCCAAAGAGCTCTCGTCGCTGTACCCTTGGCAGCGCGCTTCGAGAAGGACGCCACCGTTTTATCCTTGATATTGATCATTTCGAGCAAGGTCAAAGGTCCCGTTCCCTTGAAAGGAACGGAACCTTTCTTTTAACCGAAAACCAGGTTATCAATTAGCCGTGTTCTGCCCAGATAAACCGCCAATGAGAGCAATGTTTTTCCACTGACAACTGTCAACTCTTCGAGCGAGTCGTAGTCGGCGCAAGAGATATATTCCAGGCGCGCGAGGGGTTCATCGGTGATGATTCCCTCCATAACGCGACGTAAACTATCGGCGCTGCGCTCCCCCTTTTTGTAAGCGGATTGGGCTGCCAGTAAGGATTTGTACAGGACTGAGGCTGCCTGGCGCTCTGCCTCGTTCAGATAGGTGTTCCGGCTCGACATCGCCAGCCCGTCTCGTTCGCGGATGATGGGGCTTGCTACGATTTCAATGGGCATATTCAAATCCCGGACCATACGACGAATGACCGCCACCTGTTGGGCATCTTTCTGCCCGAAGAAGGCCATCTGCGGTTGGACAGCGTTAAAAAGCTTGGCAACCACGGTGGTGACCCCACGAAAATGACCGGGGCGCTTTGCCCCCTCGAGTGGTTTGGTGATCTTCTCAGCCTCGACCCAGGTCTGGAAGCCGGGAGGGTACATCTCTTCAGGAGTCGGTATCCAGAGCAGATCCACGCCAGCCTCGCGCAATAGCTCCCTATCCCGCTCGAGATCGCGAGGGTAGGCATCAAGATCGTCGGTGGGGGCAAACTGTGTCGGGTTGACGAAGATGCTGACCACAACGGAGGCAGA
>NZ_CEYOSI010000315.1:0-2926 GCF_982879505.1 Candidatus Desulfolinea nitratireducens | reverse complement strand
TTTAAATCTTCAAGATGTTTGGATAATTGCAGCAAATCGGTGACCTCGGCCTGGGCAATCGCAAAGCGATATCCGCCGCCATCATAGAGCTTCATATCACTGCTGACGATTTCCTGCGGGTCGCGCGACGATAGGCCTGCTCCCGCGGTGAGAATCTTTTCACCATAGGATTGTACGGTCTCACCCGCCAGGACGCTCCCGTGGACAAATGCCCAGCGCCCAAGTCTTTTTGCAGCGTCATGATCACGGGCTGTAGTGGTTGGCGATGTCAATATGAGCGTATCTGAAAGCAGACCGGCGAGCAGCATCCCGGCGATTTTCGGGGGCGCGCTCAAACCAGCCTTTTCAACCTTCTCTGAAACCAAAGTGCTGGTACTGCCGACAATATCGACCGTAAAACGAATGGGTACATGCGTGGAGGGGTTTCCCAGCCGGTGATGATCGAGAATTTCGAGCAGCTCCGCTTCTTCGAGATGTGCCAATGCCTGCCGGGCCTCGTTATGGTCAACCATGATGATCTTTAATCGGGGCGGGTTAAGGGCATCTTTTTGTCGGCAGATGCCCACATAAGCGCCGCTATCGTCCACGACGAAAAAATTATCCCCTTCATTGCGTAACAGCCGATTAAGTGAATCACGAATCCGGGCGCTGGATTTGAATTGCGGCAGATCGGTTTTGCAGGCTGCGCGACTGGGCGCATCCAACACATCGGCAATCTTCATTTCCTGTCGATTGGCCTGATCGCCAATTGTCTGACTCATAAAGGCGAAAATGCTGCCCCCCGTGATCAAGCCAAAAGGCTGCCCGTCTTTATCCACAACGGGAGCAACTCCCCAGGTGCGCGAGGCGATCGCCCAGGCATCCAGGAGAGGGGCATCTGGTGTGGTCGTATCCAATCGGCGGACTACGGCATCAAAGCGTGGTGAGGCATCATTCAGCAGTTTGGGCGCATCCAGACCCAGATAATTGAGGGTCCACGCCGTTTGTTGATTAACGGCGCCCGCACGGGCAGCAGTGACCTGAGCCCCATCGCGTTCGTTCAACAACCAGGCATAGCCCATCGCAGCTGCGATAGTATCAGTATCCGGATTGACGTGACCAATCACATAAGTTTCGCTCATCCTTCACCTTCGTTTTTCCATAAGACGGTTTTTTCATCGGTATGTCTGTAGAAACGCTGAGTGGGGTATGCCAACTCAATATCTGGAGCAGCTGCGAAAGCTGTCAGGATATTCTCCCAAAGTGTGCTGCTCGAACTTCGGCGGAGACGTGGATTGCATAGATAGCGGATGGTCAGCAGCACACCGCTGGTTTCCACCGAGGTGTAGACAATGGGGGTCGTTGTTCCTGGATTAATCATATAAGGCTGCGAAATCTGCCTGACAGAATTCTCTATATCCGCGGATTGGGGGGCAATAAATTCATCAACGATCTTTTCGAGGGTTTTTTTTGTTTTACGCCAATTGCTTTCAAAGGTAATCAGCACTTCAAGTTCATTCCAAATATACTGGAAACCCTGCGTATAATTGCTTAAGATGCTGATAAAGATCATGCCATTGGGGATATGTAATACGCGCCCGGTGGATTGATCGGCGTTGACCCAGTTACCGATTTCCAAAATGGAAAATTGAAAGAAGCGGATATCAATAACATCTCCAGCGACATTATTGATCTCTACACGGTCGCCAACGTCGAAGGGTTTGCGTGCCAGAATATACAACCAGCCGGCGATATTCATGAGGGGGTCTTTCAGCGCGATCGCGATACCAGCTGAAAGCAATCCTAAAAAGGTGACCAGCGTCTGCATCCCCGAAAGCCAAATCCGCCCGATGATAATCAAACCGATAAAAAAGCTTAGGTAGCTAATTCCCTTTTGCCAATGGTAGCGATACTTGATATCCTTTACAACCTTGTTCAGGATGCTCACCAGCAAACGCTGAATCAGCCAGAGCAATACGATGGTGAGAATCGTTTCAAGAAAGTCGAACTGGATATCTGGATTTAGTCCCAACATTTCTTCGAGCCAAATGGTGATCGTGTCCATATTTTTTAACCTGAAAACTGAGATTGAAAATTTAATCCATTAATTGGAGCGCACCCTGGCGGGCATCAAAAGTATACCCTTCGATAATATATATACCCACCGGGCAGGCTCCGCTCGTGATGGATGCATGGATCGCATCTTTGAGATATTCCTGGTTGGAAACCTGCTCAGCGTCAAGCGGACCCACCTGGCAACTGACCATTGTGGGAAATTCTGCCTGATGCTCAACCAGATACTCCACCGCTTCGGGAGGCATCGCAATCCGTGGAATTTTCATCGGATCAAATTCCGGGGAATAGGGAGGTGCCATAAATTTGATCCGGACGGGCCAATCGATATCAAAAATGGCGAGCATTGGCTTCCCTTCGGGAGTGATGTAATTGGTCATCGCGTTATATCCACTGCCCGTAGGCCAATAGCCGAATGGGACCGCAAACATATTTCCCAGGCTCGGGATCAAATCTTCGCGACCTGCATTAACCAATAATTCCCGCAGAAAGAGATCGTTTTGCTCGAGCTCCCAGAGAATCCCGGCAGCATCGCTTATATCCATACGAATATGTCTGTAAGTATGATTATAAATCCTTGCATCATGATCGAGGGCCCAGACGATGGTTTTGGCAAGCTCCTCTTTCCATTTGCCCTCAGCGTCTCCATCTGCGTACCATTTATCTCCAAGATTAGAGAATAATGACCATTTGAAACCAAATTCCGGATGCTCCTGAGCATATTGCCAGGCCAGGACAAGCCCTGTATCGGCGCGTGGCTCTCCGTTTTCGTCCATTCTGATTTGATTATTATAAAATACATCATCCATTGTAAAGACCAATGGGCGGCGTCCCTCAGGGACATAAAGATCACCATTGATCCAGTCTTCTAGAT
>NZ_CEYOSI010000314.1:0-2995 GCF_982879505.1 Candidatus Desulfolinea nitratireducens | reverse complement strand
CAAAGGGCATGATTCTTTCTCGAACCCAATGTGCAACGCATCTTAAAGATGCAATGCACATTTCACTTATTTTAAGGATAGGTTCAAAGGACAAAAAGGATTTTTAAGGCTATAAATTTGTCACTTTTCAAATCCACAAATCTTTCTCTATATCGCTCAAACCCAATGATTCCAATTTTTCGGAGGTCGGTTTTCCGGATTTGGCATCCCAGCCGCGGGCAGCGTAGTAGGCTGAGAGCATTTCATCAAAAGGGACCTTATATCCCTTTGCACCACCATCGGGTAGAGATTCCAGGATGGGTTCGGGCAAACGATCATTGGCGGCCACCAAACCCAATCTGATATTGATCGTACGTTTCAAATTCCAGGCACGCTCACCGGAACGCATCAGCTCACCCAAAGTCCAATCCAATCCACAGGCAGCGTTGACCAAATCCAGCACAGTTTGTGGCGAAACATTGGCAAAATGGCAGAGCACGAGGGCGTTGCCAACCGTGCGCCAATCCTGATGAAGGGCGACATTTGCAGCTTTCTCTGCACCGGCGTGTCGGTCAAAAAATTCCAGTCCAAGACTATCATCTACCTGCCCAATATCGGCTAAAAAGTAATCGGACTGGTTATGACAGGCCCCACGCGGGGAGGTTGCATACACAAGCGCCATACCCGAGGCACCCCGCGGATCGTGATAGCCCAGCTCCAGGCCATTGACCTGCACAGCCTGCTCTTTGGCACCAAAATGACGGGCCAACGCCAACGAACCTTTTGCCAATAACTCACCAAAACCTTCGCGTTTCGCCATCTGATGAAGCAAGATTTCAGCAGCTTTGGCATTGCCCCACCCCAGAGCCAAACCACCCGTATCTTCTTCAGAAATCTGACCCAATTCGAAAAGCCTAAAGGCCAGACCTAGCGTACCACTGGCACTGATCGAATCCAATCCATAGCGATCACAAAGCTCCCCCATCTGAGTACAAAATATAGCGTCCGTAATGCCAAGATTTGGTCCAAAACCGACCAGGGTCTCATATTCCGGCCCCTTCCTTTTCTCACCATCCTCGAGTTCAACAACACGCCCGCAGGCGATCACACATCCATGGCAGGCTTTTTTGCCGACCAAAATCGTTTCTGCAACACTGGCACCTGAAATCTGATCAGCTCCCTCAAGAACTCCCGCGCTAAAATATTTTTTTGGCATATCGCCGAGATAATCGAAGTAATCCGCAGCGCCCGCTGAGCCAAGGTTTCGCATCACCTCCGTCATCGAGTCGTCCCTCAAAGCGTTGTTCGCTGCCAGACGCAGCTCCTTGAAAGTCTGCGGCGAGGCCAACGGGATATCTTTGCTCCCGTGCACCGCAATCGCCTTGAGATTTTTTGCGCCCATCACTGCGCCCATCCCTGTCCGACCGGCAGCGCGACCATGATCGCAAAAAATACCGGCGAAGGGGATTTTATTTTCACCCGCAATACCAATCCCGAATATTTTTGCAGAACGCAAATTTGTTTCTGCTTTAATGGATTCCTGAATCTGATAAGTATCCTCCCCCCAAAGATGGTCTGCCGTCCGTATTTCAGGCTTGCCATCGTTTAACCAAAGGTAGACGGGAGAATCATATTTTCCCGTTATCCAAATTCCATCGTAGCCACATTTCCGCAACTCAACACCCCAAAATCCTCCCACATTGGATTCTGCCCACAGGCCGGTTGCCGGAGATTTTCCGGTGACTACAAACCTGCCCACAGCGGGACCAAATGTCCCGGTGAGCGGACCCGTCAGGATCAGCAAGGGTGCATTTGCAGAAAAGGGATCAAGATCGGAGCTCAATTCTTCATAAAGAATTCGCGCGGCCAGCGAGGCGGCTCCCAGATAATCGCGTTGCCATTGATCTGGAATTTGGTAGTCCTCAAACATCCCCGTTGAAAGGTTGACTTTGAGTATCGGCTGCATAGATTTTAAATAGCCTCGTCCGTTATTTCACCGGCACACCGCACAAAATCCAGCACGGTGGGGACATTCCGCATCATCACTGCCATATTCCCCTTGACACCCAGTTTTCGAGTGAGCATGGCCTGCATGGGATCAAGGTCGCCTTCCAAAACTCGCAGAAAATTTCCATAAGAAGCTTTCAGGATAAAAGCAGGTTTTTTTTCACCAATTTCATCCCATACAGCAACCGCACGGCATTTTCCATGCCAAAGGTCTATATAAAGGATCGCCTGCTCTTTAAGCCTGTCATCAGGCTCTAGCAGACAAACCATATCCCCTTCCCATTTTTTTGCAATTCGGGCGTATTGTTCATCTCGATTCAGTTTTTCCTTTAGCTTCTCAAGCCATTCCAGACTGGGGAATATTGCGCTCATTTTATTCTCCTAAAAGGATTAAATAATAGATATAAAGGATTTTACCATTTGCCAAATTGTTATTGTCGGAAAAATTACATAAAAATCCTGGATACCTCTTGCATTAAATAGAAACTTCGTATATTCTTAATATTTGAGTAGATGGGTTGAGAAAATAAACACTATCTACGTTGACAACCACTTTCAAAAAGGAGAAAAGAATGAAGAAGTTATCTGTAATACTCAGTGTTCTACTCTTTGCGACACTGATCCTATCCGCCTGCGGCCCCGCCGCAACAGAACCTGCCCCGGAACCGGCCGCACCCGAGGAGCCAGCTCCCGCTGAAGTAGATGGCATGCCCGATCTCGGTGGAGCAGAAGTGACCATCGCGGTTGAAAATGCCTATCTCCCTTTCAATTATATTGATCCGGAAAGTGGCGAGCCCGCTGGTTGGGACTACGATGTCTGGGACGAAATTTGCGCCCTGATCAATTGTACTCCCGTCTACACTGAGGCAGCATGGGAAGGCATGATCCAGGCTGTGGCAGATGGTCAATTTGATGCTGCCGCCGATGGCATCACCATCACCGAAGAACGCGCCGAGATCGTTGATTTCTCGATGGGCTATATCGCCATTGAACAACGCTTGCTCGTTCG
>NZ_CEYOSI010000313.1:0-3055 GCF_982879505.1 Candidatus Desulfolinea nitratireducens | reverse complement strand
AAACATCGTGATCGCCATAATCACATTCAAAAGCACCGATCAGCCAACAATTAGCTTCATGCTTGCGGATGGTTTTCTGTGACAGACCGCTGGAACGCAGGTGATCTATAAATTGAAGCAGGAACGCGCCCATTTGCAGGGCAAACTCATGCGAGGCTGCGTCCCAATTCCAATCTTTGATATACGTCTCCACACGCAGGTCAGTCTTTTCTTTGGCAGAGGGGAATTTATTCATCTTTGTCGCTCAAAAGAGCCAGAAGTTCGGCTTTTCTCGTTTCTAATCCAAGCATTTGTGCTTTCAACGCTTTCAAAGTCTTCTTGGTTTCCGATAATTCCTTCTTCCATTTCTTTTTGTTCAGGTAGTTTTTCCCATACTTTTCATCGACCAGCGCTTCCACTTCGCTGCGAATCAATCTCAGAAAAGGACTTCCGTAGGTGTTGTTCTCACGGTATTGAAGTTTTCCTGCATTGATGCCCGCGACAATTTCATCGAAGGTCAAGCCGAATTCCTTTTGAGCGGTTTTGTGACTCAGCGTGCCGCCTTTGGTTGTCCAAGCCGAGTCGTTGGATTTAGAGGTCATACGATCACTCCTTCATACGATAATCTTTTTGAGCAATTCCCTGTAAATATCCAGTTGGGGATTTTTAGGGTCTGGCTGCGACCATGTATCGAACCAGACGCGCGCCGAATGGTATTGATTCGTCAAAAGGGATAATTCAATCAACGCGGAACAAAGCGCGTTGTATTCGCTGACGTGAAACTCGCGGCGAGAAAACAAAGGCGTTAGCAGGTCAAGTGCGTCTTCATAACCGCCGTCGTGGATGGAGGCGTGAGCTAACGCCGTGCGGGCGAAAAGATAATCAGGAAAAAGAATGAGAATTGTTTCGCTAATGCACAACGAATCCTCTTTAAGTCCCTGAAATTCTAAAGCCTGCGCCAGATTGTTGAGCAGGTCGGGCTTAACCGGTTCAAGCGTAAGCGCCTTGCGCAAAAGGACTTCCGCCTGCGCACCTTTTCCGGCGCGTAAGAGGAGCATGGCTTCATTCATGATTTTTTCCACCGCGGGGGTGTGGAATATTTTTGTTGTGTTGTTGACGACAAAATCGGATTGAAGCAATTCAGCGCCGATCAATTGGGATGGGGTTTTTCGTTTGCGAGGCATTATGTGATTTGGGTGTGTTTTATTGTTTTAGAAAAGAGTCCCGTATTTCAACGGTTTTGTGACTCAGGGTGGCGTTTTTCTGGGTCCAGACAGTGGTATCGGACTTCCTGTTCATGATGTTTTGCTTCTAGTTTTTTTGTGACGTTTTCTAGATGCAGGCTTTTTGTCATCCAAGTTTCGGAATTTGACCAACACGTTCGGCATTTCCGGAGAGCCGATGGGAAGATGGCGTTTGTTTTCAGGGATGGCATCCAAGTCCATAATGCCCAGAACAAGAATTTCCGAGCCAATTTTCCAGCCAGGCTTACTGAAACCCATCATTTTGCGTAGCTCAGATTGATTGAGAACCACCACCGGGCAAGATTGACAAAACCAACCAAAATCACCACTGATCAGGAAAGAATCTTCTATCCGAGTGCCGGTGCGAGTGGCAACCATATAGGGAAAGTTGGTTTGTTCCAAGACACCGCCGCATTTAGGGCATGGTCCAGGAGTGGTGGCAAAATCTTTGTAAACTGCTTCGCGTTGTATTTTGATATTGGGCATTTTTCCTCTTTATTGGTCACAAGTCGTTACGTAGCGCGATTTGTCAAACCACACTTTTTATCGGCTTATGGCAAGCAGCGCCAACACCTCGTACCCTTTAAAAACCTCATCTGTATTTATAGAGGAAAAATACGGATGATGTTTTTAAACCCTACGCCGTTTTTCTAGAGTAAAACACTTCGGATGAGGTTTTTGCACGGTACGGGATTAGATACGTGCCAAAAATTCTGCTACGCGTAGGATAGGAATATTTTCAAAGGATTTCATATCAAGCAAATCAAAATCGCCCGAAACGATATATTCCGCTTTGCCTTCCAGAGCGGCTTCGAGAAAAATATCATCTTTGGGGTCGCGACAGACAGTCAGCTTTTTGGAAGGAATCACCAACTCCCCGCGCAGGCGAATCAAATCAATCAGCGCAGCGATGTCATCTGGAGAAATATGGTATTTGCTGCGGAATTTATCCCGCCCCAAAACATCAATGATTTCCACCAAAATATCGGTTGAATAGATCATCGTAAAGCGCTTATCTTTTAGGGCTTGCAAAACAGCCCCCGTTTTCCCTTGTGGGCGAATCAATGCGCTGACGAAAACACCCGTGTCAATGACGGCGCGCATCATCTAGCTCTTGCGCGCGGCTCTGATATCGGCAGCGATTTCATCATCGCTGTATTCGGCGTTGAGTTCCCCTAGTTTCTCCCAAACCCTGTCAAAACGTGCGAGAACTTCGCTTTCCTGCATTTGCTGAAAACGCAAATAATCCTGATAGGGGATCATCACGGCTTCGGGACGAGACCCACGCGTTAAAACGAGTGGCATATTCTTTTGAACCACCTGGTCAAAAAACGAGCGGAAACGACGTTGTAATTCGGTCACACCAACAATTTCTTGCATCTCATGCTCCTTTAGTATGTATTATACTACATATTATAGCATGTATTTTAGTATGATTGATCCAGTTGCTCGCTCACGTATCCATCTCTCGCCAGAACTGACGGCTTTCTTCCCAATCCTGCTAAAGCCCACGAATCCTCTCAATCCCGTACCGTGTAAAAACCCGTACCCTTTAAAAACCTCATCCATTATTTTCTCCCTATATCTGTCCAAGCACCTCTGACGTCAAACAAGCATTCACCTAGAAAGAAAGCTTTCCATTCGCTCTCTCTAAAATTCCTTGTCGCTCGTTCACACGCATTATTTATCCACGATTCAATACTCATATTGTATAGTCGGATCGTCTGATCACCACTCCCGTACCGTGCAAAAACCTCAACCGACAGAAAACAGGACAAAAAAGGTGGCAAACCGACCATCCTTGAGACCAAGAAGGGTTTTCGAAAACGGTG
>NZ_CEYOSI010000312.1:0-3060 GCF_982879505.1 Candidatus Desulfolinea nitratireducens | reverse complement strand
TTTTAACGATGGCAGCTACGCAGTCCAGATCAGAGCGAGTGACCTGGCCGGAAATGTCGAAACGATCAGCCAGGGAATTAATATCGATTCTGTCACCCCCACCCTGAGTAAAACCATCTCCGGCACATCCGGCACCAATGGCTGGTATACCTCATCCGTCAGCGTGGATGCTTCGGCCAGTGACGCTGCCCCCAGTTCGGGAATTGCTTTTTCATTCAGCACGGATGGGGTCACCTGGTCGCCCTACACGGCCTCATTCAACCTGAACGAAGGGGAATACGATCTCCAATTTCTTGTCAGGGATACGGCCGGGAACCAGGTCAGCAGTGCGGATGCGATCAAGGTGGATAGCACCGCCCCAACGGTGGACGGCACCCTCTCCGGGACGCTGGGTTCCGGGGGCTGGTATACCTCGAATGCAAGTTTATCTGCCAGCGCCTCGGATGCGACCTCCGGGATCGCCTCTCTTGAATACATCGCAAACGGTGGCAGCTGGACAGCGTATGGCAGCCCCCTGAGCTTCAGCGATGGCGCGCACAGCCTGCAACTTAAGGGAACGGATAATGCCGGGAATGAGAAGACCATCACTCAAATGGTCAATGTCGATACGACGGCCCCTTCCCTGGATCTTTTTTTGGATGGGGGGACGAGCTTTTTGGGCTGGCAGGCCTCTGATGTTGAGATCAGCGCAACAGCCAGCGATGCAACTTCCGGATTGAGCAGCTTTGAGATCTCTGTCAATGGTGGCGGATGGCAATCCTATAGCGCACCCTTCACCCTCAGCGATGGGACTCACAGCGTTGAAATTCGTGCATCAGATATTGCAGGAAATAGCAGCACCCTTTCGCAGACGGTGAATGTGGATAGCACCACGCCCGGGATCAGCCTGACCCTGAATGGCACTTCCGGAAATGGAGATTGGTACAGATCCTCTGTGGAGGCAAGTGCCAGCGCCGACGCGCCCGGCTCAGGCTTGGCCTCTTTTGAATATGCGCTGGCAGGTGGCGCCTGGCAAAATTACACGGCACCGTTGACCTTCAGCGATGGGGTGCATATCCTTTATCTTCGCGCAACCAATAATGCCGGGATCAGCAGGGAAGTGACCCAGGTGATCAAGGTCGATAGCACCCCTCCTGCGATTGATTTCCCGGCAAACTGGAAACAGGAAAACCATCTTTATTATGCAGTGGAAGACCCTTCGACAAGCTCAGGCCAGGCTGGCAGCGGGCTGGATTCCCTGCGGCTGGTGATCGAGGATGATGACGAGCGCTGGCCGAAAGCCGTTTTTAAAGAGGGTCTTTCCGGGAATAATTTTGATACCACCTTCCTATGGGACGGACGTTGGGGTGACGGGAACCTGGCCCTCCCCGGGGTCTATTATGGCTGTTTGAAAGTCTCGGATCTGGCTGGAAATGAAGGCATCCAGTGTGGCGCAGTCACGGTTGGGGAGGTGGAGATTGCCGCCATCCTCCCGCCACTCCCTGCAGCGGAACCAAAAACGATCATCACCCTGGTTGAACCTCCCCCGGTCGTTTACCCCCCTCCTGCCCCTGAACCCCAAATCTCTACGAAAGAAGAGAAAAAGGGGATCGTGGTCCCCTTTGGGAGTCAAACGAAAAGCACTGCTGCGACTTCAAATCCCCAGGCACCCGATCCCAATATTTTATGGGGCGCAACTGCATCTGCGGCAATCGCTGCCTTTGCGGCCCAGATCGCCGAGCGAAAACGGCAGGAAGAAGAAGCCAGGAAAAGAGCCGCCAGTGCCAAAGCACAGAGATATAAAGCCATCGCGAGAGCATATCAGGCTTCGTTGAATGCCTTTAAGGATGGATTGGTAAAAAGTGGTGTGAAAGTAGTCGATGCGATCAAGCAAAGAACAAAGGCACTCCAGAACGGAAAAATCCCCTCGTCTGTTGCGGCGATCGTATCGAATTACAAGACGGCGCAAGAGGAGCGAAAAACCAGGCGTGCACGGATTGTGACTCCCGATGAACCACCGCCGCCAAAAGCGCCTCCGAAAAATCCGAGCCTTCGCGATGATGTTTTGAGCTTGAAGGAGGAGTTGCTTGAGCCGAAAATATTGCCATACACACCGGGGAGTTTGATTGAAACAATACCCAGATTGCCAACGGTTGTCGTACCTGGTTCACAAAAATATCCTTTTACCGGGAGTTGGTATGATTTGGAAAGTCACAGTTGGCAAGTAAATGCTAATAGAAACGGTGATGATCCTCCTGTGCCCGGTGTTTTAAGTATGCAGGATGACTTTAATTGGGATTTGTTTAGAACTGCTGGCGGGGTCTTTCCTCTCCCCGAGCCGCCTGTGTATAACAAAGATAACGGAGACTTGTTGGACTTTATAGGTAAAATGAGAAAGAGTGATACTTGGGATTTAGTAGATGAAGCTGCTCCTTCAATAATACAATTACCAAGCGAGAGAATGCCAATTGGTTCCGGGGTTGATCTTGCTCAAATTCTTAATAATGCTGGAGAAATAATCCCAGTATATTATTTTGGTCAACCAGCCATTCAAAATATCGGAGATTATGTTTATGGAAAAAAAATGACAGAATTTATTATTAAGACATTTCAGGCAACTGGTTCTAATATCATGAACTCAATGCCTTTTCCATCAATACCCATCCTGTACTACGACCCAAATATGTTTTACTATCCACAATACCCAACAACTCGCTACTAATATCAAAATGAACAACCTTATGAAAATTGATAAAAATAAGAAAAATTCTACAACCCCACAGCGCATTTCAAAAATTTTATTTCTGATTCTAATATTTCTTAGAGTAACAGATGGGTTAATACCAAATTTGATATTTCGGAACCAGATTCCTGTCTCTTTTATGTTCTGGTATATCACATTCGCTTACATTTTTACCGTGATCCTTGTCTGGATTAATCGGAATTGTTCCCAAGATATGAATGTGGATAAATACTTCGTCCATCTTCTAATATTATCTGGATTACTGCTTACGTTTTCTACACTTCCAGTGGCCCAAGGTGTATTGACTGGCATTACAACAGCTTTTGTGATATTTAATC
>NZ_CEYOSI010000311.1:1495-3068 GCF_982879505.1 Candidatus Desulfolinea nitratireducens | reverse complement strand
ACCTGTTGATCCGGATAGTGAAAATAATATTTTGGCATTGGTGGGTCCTGGAAACAACGGTGGAGATGCCCTGGTTACGCTTGAGCTCCTTGTTGCTGAAGGCTGGCAAGTGAGCGCCTATATTTTTCAACGGAAATCCAAGGGTGATCCCCTCCTAAAGAGAGTTGAAAAAGCAGGCGGGAATATCGTTTATGCTGAGAGTGATAAGGAATATTCAGAACTAAACACGCTTGTTGAAAACAGCTCGGTTTTGCTAGATGGATTACTTGGCACGGGGATCAAATTACCTCTTCGAGAGAGCGCAGCGGATTTGCTGGCAGCAGCCGGTGATGCCCTCGAATTCGTCGATTGGAAACCCATTGTTGTTGCGATAGATTGTCCTTCTGGCGTAGATTGCGATTCAGGAGATGTAGCACCAGAAACCATACCCGCAGACTTGACCGCGACCATGGCAGCGATCAAATTTGGCTTATTGAAATTACCCGCTTTTGAACTTTGTGGTGATATTGCTGTTGTAGATATTGGCGTGACTGATAAAGTTCCCGATTGGGTGGCGGTCTCAAATTTTGTCGTCAACGAAGATCATGTCGCTGCATTATTACCGGAACGCCCACTATCCGCGCATAAGGGAACCTTTGGCGCAGCCCTGATTGCAGCAGGGTCGGTTAACTATACTGGGGCAGCTCTGCTCGCAGGAAAAGCCGCCTATAGGATTGGCGCTGGTTTGGTAACGCTAGCGATCCCCTCGGCGTTGCATGGTGCATTGGCGGGACAATTTCCGGAAGCGACCTGGATTTTATTGCCTCAGAAGATGGGTGTCGTCTCAGCAGATGCGGCCAGTGTTCTGTTGGAGAATATCGAGCGAGCGACCTCGCTCCTGATTGGTCCTGGCTTTGGAATGGAGGATACCACACGTGAATTTATAAAGAATTTAATCGAAGGGAAATCTACAAAGAAAAAGAGTGGCGGGCGGATGGGCTTTGCTTATGGTGAAGAGGATAAGCAGGAGGAAGTGAAGAACGATTTGCCCCCTCTGGTTTTCGACGCAGATGGGTTAAAGCTCCTCTCTCAAATCGAAAATTGGCCTAAGTTACTCCCTAAAACAGCTGTCCTGACACCACATCCGGGAGAGATGGCCGTGATGACGGGGCTCTCTGTCGGTGAAATTCAGGCTGACCGTTTGGAAGTTGCGCGCAAATACGCTCACGAGTGGGGTCACGTGCTTGTATTGAAGGGTGCCTTTACCGTTATTGCAGCTCCCAGCGGAGAGACATATACCATCCCTGTTGCCTCGCCTGCATTAGCGCGGGCGGGCTCAGGAGATGTATTGGCGGGGTTGATCGTTGGGCTCCGCGCACAGGGATTAGAGGCTGTTGAAGCAGCGGTGGCAGGCTCATGGATCCATGCGCAAGCTGGGCTTTCTGCGGCAGAAGTTTTCGGTTCAACCGCTTCCGTTTTGGCGGGGGATATCCTCGCTACGGTCCCCGATATTATTGCGGATTTGGAATAGAAAAAACCCAGCTCCCGAGCGGAGCGAACGATAGCGAGCACAGTCGAAGGTCGGGGTTACCAG
>NZ_CEYOSI010000311.1:352-1485 GCF_982879505.1 Candidatus Desulfolinea nitratireducens | reverse complement strand
GTTACCAGTAGTATACCGTCCTTCGACTACAGGCTCAAAAACGATCACCTTCCGCTCAGGAATTGAATACTGATTATTCGGCCGTACAAAAAAGGTCGTTCTCGATGAAGAGAACGACCTTTAACTTTATAACCTTCCAACATTCAAACGTACATTTAATCGCTCAGGAATTTTTCCAACGCACCTTTGCTGATGCGATAAGCGCTGCCTAGTTTCTTGGCCTTCAGATCGCCAGCTTTGATCGCGGCAACCACATCTTCTTCAGAAACCCGCAGAATTGCGGCAGCTTCGGAGGGAGTCATTACATCCGGCATACTTGCTCCGGCTGCGGCAGTAGCCTCTCCCTTTTGTGGTTGGGCGACTGCTCCAGATGTGGCCTGCTGCATCAAATTGCCTATGCCCATCCCAGCACCGATTCCAGCGGTAAGACCTGCACCTCCGCCTTCGTTTTGAGCTGCATCCCGGAGGGCATCTGCTGCCTGTAATTGTGTGTAAGTTGCCATATCGAGCATACCCATATCGCGCAATTCCTGCGCCGACTTGGAAGAGGGCTTCAGATTGCCGATGTAAAATGATTTTAGCGTCAGGCCGAGCGCCGCGAAGTCAGGCTGTGCTTTTGCGCGGACACCAGCGCCAAGTTCCTCGGTCAGGCCGATCATTTCGAGGACGTTATTATCTGCACCGGTTTCGCCAAGTAAATCGGCGAATTTTGAGAGCAGCATTGTGCGCAGACGATTATCTATATCGCCCATGTCGTAGGTTTCTTGCGCGCCTACAACTTGCGTTACAAATTGTTGCGGGTCGCTGACCTGGATGGAGTATGTTCCGAAACCTTGAAGGAGAGCAACGCCTAAACCTACGCCCGGATTACGGACAATGATCGGTTGCGGTGTTCCCCATTTTAGATCGGCAAATTCTTTCGTCGAGACAAAGTAAACCTCTGCCGGGAACGGCGTGCGATCATTAAAGGCTTTGCCTATAAAATCAATGATCTTGGGGATATTGGCGGTGGCAATCGTGTGACGGCCGGGTCCAAAAACATCCAGCGCCTGTCCATCGCGGAAGAAAACAGCACTTTGTGATTCACGGACGATCACTTGCGATCCAATGCGATAGTCACCAATCCCTTTTTC
>NZ_CEYOSI010000311.1:0-342 GCF_982879505.1 Candidatus Desulfolinea nitratireducens | reverse complement strand
GGGGAAGCGGTGGACGATCTCATTTTCCATTTCGTTGGGATATTCAATAACGTCAAAAATTCGGGCCATCTTAGTCTCCTTATGAATCTGTCATAATAACAATTGTATTATAGCGCATTCAATATACGAATACCTGTCTAAATAGTTGTAATTTCCCGGAACCATTCTCCCTGCGAGAATTGGGCGGGGGATGGATTATTTACTCATTTTCTTACCAGTCCCACCATCCCTGATCATCAACACTTCAGCCATAATGCTGACGGCGATCTCTTCCGGTGTTTCGGCCTGGATTTCCAACCCGATCGGCGAGTGGACTCGGGCGATCTTTTCCTTGGGTACGCC
>NZ_CEYOSI010000310.1:0-3125 GCF_982879505.1 Candidatus Desulfolinea nitratireducens | reverse complement strand
CCCCTCACGGTGGGAGATGTGGCTCCCCGTGATCTGCAGGCCCCATACGCAGTCGATTATCTGAGTGAGGTCCGTACCGAAAGTGCCCGCCAAACGGCAGCGTTGACAGTGGCGCCTGTCTTTACCCTGGCCGACCCATCCATCGCACGGGCACAGATTGAAGATCTTCGGGGGACCCTGCTTTATATCGCCACCCTTCGTGCCGATGAATACGCCTCCCCCGAAGAGCAAATCTCTGATCTGCTTGCGCTGGAAGATATAATGCTAAAAGATGAGACCGTCGCGACAATTCTGAATTTGAGCGATGCCCAATGGGAGACAATCCAGCAGGAATCTTTGAGCGTCCTTGAGCAAGTGATGCGGAACAGCATTCGGCAGAGCGACGTGGCAAGTATCCAACGGAGTGTGCCTTCACGCGTCAGCCTGGCGTTGACAGAGATCCAGGCCCAGGTGGTCGCTGAGTTGGTGAGGGCCTTTATTGTCCCCAACAGCCTATACAGCGATGATTTAACGGAGGCAGACCGAACGTCGGCGCGCGAAACGGTGGAGCCCGTCATCCAAAGTTTTAAATCCGGTGAAACGATCGTCTCTGGGGGGCAGCTGATCACATCCGCTGATCTGGAAGCCTTACAAACACTGGGGCTGATCCAACCTCCGCAAGAATGGCAAAATTATCTGGGCGCAGGAGCCTTGACATTGGTGCTATCAATCTTCCTGTGGCTTTATTTTAGCTTCAGGCGTTCGTCTTTTATCAATGCGATGCGCAGCCTGGTGATGGTAGAAATTATTTTTCTGATCTTTTTGGTCGGAGCCCGGCTGACAATTCCAAACCATGCAATTATCCCTTATCTATATCCATTGCCCGCATTCGGGCTGCTGATCGCAACTCTTTTTGGCGCTGATGCAGCTTTTGTGCTCGTTTTCGCGCTAAGCCTGCTGACGACCTATGGATTACCCAACGCCCTTGATCTGACGGCTTATTACCTTGTCTCCTCGTTTATCAGTATTCTGGTTCTGAGTAAGGCCAAGCGAGTACGGTCTTTTTTAAGGGCAGGTATCGCCATCACACTGGTTGGGATCGCAATGTTGTTGGCTTATTGGTTGCCCTATACACCTACAGATTGGATCGGTGTAGCATCGCTGGCTGGCGCAGCAACATTCAACGGGGTTGCTTCTTCCAGCCTGACCTTGCTTTTACAGTTTTTCCTCGCCCAAAGTTTGGGGCTGACAACAACCCTGCAATTGCTTGAAATCTCGCGCCCTGATGTGCCTTTATTGCAATTCTTTCTACGCACTGCCCCGGGGACATACCAGCATAGTTTGCAGGTTGCCAATCTCGCCGAGCAGGCAGCTGAAAGGATTGGTGCGGATGCATTATTAGTGCGTGTTGGGGCCCTCTTCCATGATGTGGGAAAAGCAGAAAACCCCCTCTTTTTTATTGAAAACCAGGCACCGGGCAGTATAAATACACATGAGGATCTCGCTCCTGAAGATAGCGCAGAAAATATCATCCGGCATGTCACCGACGGGGTCTCATTGGGGCGCAAACACCGCCTGCCGGATCGTCTGATAGATTTTATGTTGGAACATCACGGCACAAATATTACCCAATACCAATATTCACAAGCTCTCAAAAATGCAAATGGGGACGAGGATAAGGTTGATATAGGAAAATTTCGCTACCCAGGCCCTGCGCCACGCTCACGCGAAACTGCCCTATTGATGCTTGCTGATGGAACTGAGGCCCGCTCAAGGGCAGAACAACCCCAAACGGAAGAGGAAATACGAACACTTGTCCATAAAACAATGGAAACGATCCAGAAAAACGGACAACTGAGTAACACCCGTCTAACCCTGCGCGACCTGACCCTGATCAACGAATCCTTTGTTACCACGCTGCAGGGTACGCTACATCCCCGTATAAAGTATCCTGGCGCACCGGCCTCAGGGGGAGTAGAGACAATTCCCAGAAGAAGAAAAGATGATAGAGATTCAATATAATCCTGCTCTAAAAAAAAATCTACTTAATTCAACCCTGCTGGAACGAGCCGCCCATACTGCACTGAAGGCTCAGGCAGCACGGCAGGATGTCTCCCTGAGTATTTTATTAACAGATGATACCCAGATCCAGGAACTCAACAGCGAGTACCGGGGGATTGATGCTCCGACCGATGTGCTCTCTTTTGAGGTGAACGAACGTGATCCCGAAACTGGATTCCTTTATCTCGGCGAGATCATTATTTCAACACCGTACGCCACCAGGCAAGCCCTCAAAAACGGTCATTCTCTCGAGGCCGAGACACAACTTCTCGTTGTCCACGGAGTATTGCATCTTTTGGGACATGACCACGCCGAACCTGAGGAAAAATCCCGCATGTGGGACGCCCAGGCCAAAATCCTGACAAGCCTCGGTCTCTCCGGAATTAAAATCCAGGAAACATGAAAGACTTTATCAAATCACGCCTGCACTCTTTTGGCTACGCCTTCAACGGCTGGAGCTATGTCCTCCGCACCCAGCCAAATACCTGGATCCATGCAACCATCACTGCACTGGTTCTCATACTCGCTTTTTGGCTTCAGCTCTCCCTGCAAGATTGGGCGGTCTTACTACTCACGATCATGGTGGTTTGGGCCGCAGAGTTTTTCAATACCGCCATCGAAAGTATGGTTGATCTTGCCAGCCCCGGGGAGCATCCGCTTGCCAAAATCAGCAAGGATGCGGGCGCAGCGGCAGTGCTGATTACCGCGCTTATTTCCATATTAATCGGCTTGCTCATTCTTGGCCCACCGCTTTTGGGGAAAATCAACTCTTTCTAATTCATCCATTATTTGACCAGAAATACAATAGACCTCTTGCAAAAGCCCCTTTTTGACACTGCTCTAACCGCCATCCTTCGCGGTGGGGACGCCGCCGGGAGCAGATATGCAAGAGGTCTATTATTGATATCCAGATGATTTGCTTATGATCGCCCCACAGGTTTTTGTTGCTCATGGATCTAATTATGGGAACCTGCGGGACGTTTTACTCTTATAAAAATAACTAACTAAAGTGACTTTCTATAGAAACTGATGTTTCGCATGGTTCTCCCCCTGTCTACGGGGGGAGCAAGAGGGGGCACCCCCCC
>NZ_CEYOSI010000309.1:0-3147 GCF_982879505.1 Candidatus Desulfolinea nitratireducens | reverse complement strand
ATCTGCATTTGCTGATTTATCGTCGCTTGAATAATATTTTTGTTACTGGAATATTGGAAGCATATTGGGAGGCTTACGAGGCCGTTGAACTAAACGTATTTACTGACTATATCTATTTAACAAATGTATGGACGTACCACTCCGATATGATTGATGCAATTGAACGTGGTGAATAGAAAACTGCACACCAATTTTTGATGGACCATACCGAGTTGATTGCAGCGAGACCCAATCCACAAAATTTCAAATGAGGAAGCTATGACAAATAAAAATATCAATGATTTTTCAATTACCGTTGGAACATCCAATGGGTCCGGAAGTCAAACATCAAACCTGACGATCTTGCGAGCCCTGTTTAAGATGGGCATTCCGGTTACCGGGAAAAATATGTTTCCATCCAATATCCAGGGATTACCCACCTGGTATACCATTCGCCTGAGCAAGGAGGGCTATACTGCCAGCAGGGATGAACACGAGATCGTAGTTGCAATGAATCCAGATTCCTTCGAGCGCGACCTGAAAGATGTAATCTCCGGTGGTGTTTTCTTTTATGACAACTCGATCAAGATGCCGATCGAGCGCGATGACATTACCGTTTATCCAATGGATGTCAAGAATATCGTCAAAGATGCGGAGATTCCCACCAATTTGCGTTCGATGGTTGCCAATATGGTCTACGTCGGCATAGTGGCTCAAGTTCTGGGTATAGAGATTGAAAAGATTAAAATGGCGCTTGATTTTCATTTCAAAGGAAAAGAAAAGCCCGTCTCCATAAATATGGGCGTGATTGAAGCCAGTGCGACCTGGGCAGCTGAGAATCTTGAAAAGACCGACCCGTTCTACATCGAGCCGATGAACAAAACCGATGGTCTCATTTTGACAAATGGCAATACTGCGGCTGCGCTGGGATCCATTTATGGCGGCGTTCAGGCTGTCGGCTGGTATCCTATTACTCCAGCAACCAGCCTGGTCGAAATGATGAATTCATACTTACCTGAATTACGGAATACAAAAGATGGCAAACACACCTATGCTGTCATACAGGCAGAAGATGAACTGGCGGCGGTCGGGATTGCAATCGGCGCAGCCTTTTCCGGGCTGCGCTCAATGACATCCACCTCGGGACCCGGGATCAGTTTGATGGGCGAATTCGTTGGGCTGGCTTATTTCTCCGAAACGCCTGTGGTCATCTGGAATATCCAGCGCATGGGTCCCAGTACCGGTCTCCCCACCCGAACATCCCAGGGTGACTTAAAACAGGCCATGTCACTAAGCCATGGCGACACCAAGCATATTGTCCTGCTTCCAGGCACAGTCAAAGAATGCTTTGAGTTTGGTTGGAAAGCTTTAGATATGGCAGATAGGGCGCAAACCCCCATCATGGTGCTCAGTGATCTTGATCTGGGCGAGAACCAGTGGATGAGCGAGCCTTTTGAATATCCAGATGAACCGATGGATCGAGGCAAACTCCTCTGGGAAGAAGACTTTGAAGCCTTTGAAGAAAAACATGGCAAGTGGGGGCGTTACAGGGATGTTGACGGTGATGGTATTCCTTATAGAACCGTTGCCGGCAATCGTCAGATTAGCAGCGCCTATTTTGCACGCGGAACCGGACATGATAACTTTGCCAAATATAGCGAAGATCCTGATGTCTGGTTGGAAACGATGGACCGCTTGAATCTAAAATATGAGACGGTTCGGCATTTTGTTCCCGACGCCATTGTTGACGAAACCAATAATGCCAATGTCGGTATCATTGGTTTTGGCTCAACTGACTCTGCCATAGAAGAAGCGCGCGACCTGCTCGCAAAAACCGGGCTAAAAACAGATTACCTGCGCTTGCGGGCTTTGCCAATCACAGAGACCGTTAAAAAATTCATCCGCAAACACGAAAAGAACTATGTTGTTGAAATGAACCGTGATGGACAATTAGAGGAGATCCTCAGGCTTGAAGTCCCATATTCAGCCAATACCCTCTTCTCGTCTACATTGAACAACGGTTTATCTCTTACGGCCGAATGGATCAAAAATGACATTCTGGCGATGGAGGAAAAAAATCATGGCTAAAACAAATCTAATTGGTCTATCAAAAGGCGATTACAAAGGCGCTCCCACAACACTTTGTCAGGGGTGTGGTCACAATTCCATTCTCAGCCAGATCATTTCTGCCTGCTATGAAATGGATATCGCTCCCGAAGATCTGGTTAAATTCAGTGGAATCGGCTGTTCCAGTAAGGCTCCGACCTATATGCTCGAACGCACATTTGGATTTAACAGCCTCCACGGACGTATGCCTGCTATCGCTACCGGAGCAATGCTGGGCGACACAACATTAACCGGTATCGCCATGAGTGGAGACGGAGACTCCGTCAGCATCGGCATGGGGCAATTTAAGCATATTATCCGACGGAATGTCCCCCTGGCATATATTATTGCAAACAACGGTACCTACGGACTGACCAAAGGCCAGCTTTCAGCCACGTCTGAGGCTGGGTTGGCACTAAAAAAACAGGGCATCAACGAGTTCGATGCGATCGACATCTGCATTGAAGCCATGGCATCCAATGCAACCTTTGTCGCGCGCTCCTTTGCCGGTGACCCAAAACAGGTCAAGACCCTGATCAAAGCCGCCATGGGTCATAACGGAACAGCCATTCTCGATATTATCAGCCCCTGTGTCACATTCAATAATCAGGACTCCTCACGTCATTCCTACGCCTGGGGTCGTGAACACTACTCCAGCCTGCATGATATGACTTTTATTCCTGCACGCGACGAGATCACCATTGAAGATTTTGAAGAGGGAACCTCTCAGGATGTGACCATGCACGATGGTTCAATTATCCGCCTTAAGAAGTTGGAAAAAGACTATGATCCCACCGACCGTATGGCCGCCGTTCAAGTACTGGAGGAGGCAAGAGCAGGCAACTATCTGCTGACTGGGCTGATCTATGTTGACCCGGATCGCCCTTCGTTGATTGATATCTTAAACCTGACAGATACCCCGCTAAACCGATTAACGGAAAAAGAATTACGCCCCGGTCGAGAGACAATGCAAGCGATCAATGACGCAATGTTCTAAATTTCAACATAACTAAATATCCCTCCTAAAAATACCCCGTAGTAGCGACTTTAGTCGCTCTTTAC
>NZ_CEYOSI010000308.1:0-3148 GCF_982879505.1 Candidatus Desulfolinea nitratireducens | reverse complement strand
GTCGGAGCCCTATTTGGTGGCATTATTTTAGGTGTTTTGGAAGGTATTGTCCCGGCATTTATGGAGACATCCTGGGTTCCGGTAATTGAGTTTGGGTTATTCGTCGTCATTCTACTGGTTCGCCCTACTGGCCTCTTTGGAGCAAAAGAATGAAAAATTGGCGTAATCACTTCGGGCTTATCTTTCCCTTACTTGCGGTCATTGGTCTGGCGATCTGGCCTACAGTTACAGGCAGTATCTCCAACCGCGAAAGCGCATTCACGATTCTGAAAGCGATCGCATTGGCATCCAGCCTTAATATTTTGCTTGGTTACACCGGTTATGTCAGCTTTGGCCATATTGTCTTTTTTGGTTTTGGCGGCTATGTTGGTCTATATCTTCTAAATAATCAAGAATGGCCGATCTGGGCAGCTATGCTCAGCGGCGGGATTTCATCCGGCATTCTAGCTTATTTGCTTGGGAAAGCCATTTTACGTTTGCGCGGCGCCTACTTTGCCCTGGCAACGATTGGTATCAACGAAGCCATAAAGGCCTTTGTCAATAACTTCGATCTTTTTGGTGGGCCTATTGGCATAACGCTGAATTTCAAAGTTTACAAAGTCTATGGCGGCGCAGCCGAAGCCCTGAGCATGGCTTTCTATATAATGACGGGGCTTACCCTCGCTGCGATTATTCTCAGTTATCTGGTTCGGGTCTCAAAATTCGGTTTAGGCCTTCTCGCGATTCGCGAAAACGAAGATGCCGCCGAAGTAATGGGTGTGGTCGCTCCAGATTCAAAAACCTGGGCCTATGTACTTTCAGCGATAATTCCAGGAATGGTCGGAATGCTCTTTTTCTTCAAAAACGGTAATGTGGAACCCCACACAGCCTTTCCTCTCCATGCTTCGATCGAGCTATTGGTTATGGTCATGCTTGGCGGGCAAGGTACCGTACTCGGCCCGATTCTGGGTGCATTCGCCTATCAAGGGATGCGCGGTTACTTTGTCACCAGCGATTTCTTCAAAGACATTCAACTTTCGGTCTCTGGCGCACTCTTGCTGATCATCGTTCTTTTTATTCCAGCGGGTGCAGTCGGCTGGCTGCGTAACCGTTTTGCTCCTCTACGGAGGCTATTGCCATGACACCACTTTTACAAGTAGAGGGCGTCACCAAACGCTTCGGCGGCTTGCAGGCGCTCACCCAAGTTACCTTTGACCTTCCTGAAGGCCAGATCATGGGATTGATTGGCCCTAACGGCGCTGGTAAAACCACCCTGTTTAATTGCATTAACGGCGTTTACACCCCGGAAATCGGGCGTGTTCGCTTCAAGGGTGAAGATGTTACCGGTAGCAAAACATATCATATGGCGAAGCGCGGCCTCGCTCGAACCCACCAGATCGTCCAACCCCTGAATGAATTAACCGTCCGTGAAAATGTGATGGCGGGAGCTTGTTTTGGACGAGAAAACCACTCATTAGGCGACGCGTCAGATATTGCCGAGGAGGTAATGGAATTTGTCGGGCTGAACGCACGCACCGATCAACTGGCAGCAAGCCTGAACGTCGCCCAAAAGAAACGTCTCGAGATGGCACGGGCCCTGGCAGCCAAGCCTTTTCTGCTTCTCCTTGATGAGGTGCTGGCAGGCCTTAATCGCAGCGAAATTGCGGAGATGGTCGAAACAGTCAAAAAAATCCGCGACCGAGGCATCACAATTATTATGATCGAGCATGTTATGAAAGCCGTGATGAATGTCTCAGACAGGATGATCGTGTTGGACTACGGCCAACAAATTGCGGAAGGGACACCGACCGAGATCGCAAATAATCCCCAGGTGATCGAGGCCTATCTCGGAGACCCGAAATTGGCTGAAAAGTTGATGGGAGAGGAAAAATAATATGGCGATCCTTGAAGCAAAAAATATTAGCTCCGGTTACGGAGAAGTGCAAATTTTATGGGGCGCCAATCTCTCGTTGGAGGAAGGCAAGCTGACATCTCTGGTTGGCGCCAACGGAGTCGGGAAAACGACCCTGCTGCGAACCATTGTAGGGTTGAACCGCCCCTGGGAAGGCTCGACCTGGTTCGAAGGGCAGGATGTGAGTAAACTTTCTGCACATGCCAAGGCCAGCCTTGGTCTCGTACTTGTCCCTGAAGGCCGTCAGCTTTTTACAGATATGACCGTTTATGAAAATCTGGAAATGGGCGCAACTGCCAAACGTGCCCGCGGCAGAATGAAACAGAATTTTGAGCAGGTTTTCAGCATGTTCCCGCGTTTGAAAGAACGCAGTTCGCAAAGGTCCGGAACGTTGAGCGGAGGAGAACAGCAGATGTTGGCTGTGGCACGCGGTATTATGGCGGACCCAAAAGTGCTGATCATCGACGAACTCTCCCTCGGCCTTGCGCCTGTATTGGTTCTGGACCTGTTCGAAAGTTTGCTGCAATTAAAGGCCGAAGGAATCACCATCCTTCTGGTCGAACAAAATGTCCAGATGGCGCTTGCCGTTAGTGACTATGGATATGTTTTGGCAGAAGGTCGCAACGAGATGGAAGGTCCAGCGCGAGAATTGATCAATAACGAAAAGATACGTTCAGCGTATTTAGGAATCTAATTAGGAGTTTGACATGTTAGTAGAAGGACGAATGTCTCAACCGGTAATTGCCATTCAGCCAGATATGCCGATAAACGATGTGCTCAATCTATTCAAGCAGGAACAAATTCGCCGCGCACCCGTTGTCAATCATGGTGGCAAGTTGGTCGGGATTGTCTCTGACAGGGACCTCATTAACGCCTCCCCATCGCAAGCGACCTCGCTGAGCATCTGGGAAATGAACTACCTGATCAGCAAGATCACTATCAAAGACATCATGACAAAAGATGTGATCACGATCAGGACGGACACCCCCATCGAACAGGCCGCCAGAATCATGGCCGACAATAAAATTGGCGGTCTTCCTGTGATGCATGATGACAAGGTAGTCGGTATGATTACCGAAACCGATCTTTTTAAGATCTTCCTTGAATTGATGGGCGCACGTGAGGCTGGTGTTCGTGTAACAGCCTTGATTGATGATCATCTCGGCTCCTTGGAAGAGGTCACTGACGCTATTTCAAAGATTGGCGGGAATTTCATCGCCTTTGGCCAATTTACCGGCGATGATGTCTCCACAAAAT
>NZ_CEYOSI010000307.1:0-3268 GCF_982879505.1 Candidatus Desulfolinea nitratireducens | reverse complement strand
CATGATGAACGGCGGTATGATGGGGCAGGGCACTAATGGCTCTGGTTACAACGGTTATGGCATGATGAACGGCGGTATGATGGGGCAGGGCACTAATGGCTCTGGTTACAACGGTCATGGCATGATGAACGGCGGGATGATGGGAACATGGAACAATCTTCCCGTCGATTTGAACGCTCCAAGAATATCTTTGGACCAAGCATTAGAAGCTGCACAAAATTATGCTGTTGCGTATTATGGGGAAACTGTCGCGATCGAAGAAGTGATGGAGTTTGAGGCCAATTTCTACGCCCTCTTTGCTGAAGCAGACACAGGACGTGGAGCCTTCGAACTGCTTGTTGACCCTTATACTGGCAATGTATCCCCTGAACCGGGTCCTAATATGATGTGGAACCTGAAATACGGGCACATGGGATCTAGCTCAGGTGATAATACCATCTCGCTTGAAGAAGCTCGCCAGTTTGCTGAACAATCCCTGGATGGAGAATTCTCCAATGCTGAGTTAGCCGGAGAAGGTGCATCATTCTATGGTTACTATACCTTCGATTATGCAGTTGATGGCAAAATTGCAGGAATGTTAAGTATTCATGGACAGAGTGGTCAAGCTTTCTACCACACCTGGCATGGGGCATTTATTCAGGAAGAGGAGTATCATCAATGAAAACCAATTGCAAATATTTTCTGGTCGGCGTACTGGTATTCATCATTGCCTTTGTCAGCTCATTATCTTTTCTTGGCGCAGGCACATTTGGAAGCTATGTCCACCCCCATGGTTTTAACTCATGGAGATTGGGTTCACATATGATGGGAGGCTGGGGCATGCATGGGATAACCGGTTTCTTCGGTGGTTTCTGGATGCTAGGCATGTGGCTGATACCGCTGCTCACTTTGGGTTTGATTATTGCCGGAATCGTCTGGGTCATCCGCTCTTTGAATAAAAATACGCAAGTATCTGAGTAATTGCCCAAAAACTAGGTTGCCAACGAGGCAGGTTTCTTTGAGACCTGCCTCGTTTTGATAGCAAAAAAGAAAGAGGATATTGAAAATGACCAAACTCAGTGCTTTTACAAAAAATAACCTGAATAAGCAAGGATTTGAAAATCTTGATGATGAGGCAAAATCCTGCTATGCATTACCGCTCCGGTTCTCGCCCGGAGTAGCTACTATTCTGGTTGTGATCGGACTGGCCTTGCAATCACCTATTTGGCTGGGTTCAGTAGCTCTTATTGCTTTGAGTGGTGCCCTGTTCCCCCGTGGCATGCTGATTGATCTGATCTACAACTACGGCGTTCGCCATTTATTTCATGTACCACCATTGCCACCTACGCCAAAGCCGCGGCAGTTTTCCTATCTTCTTTCCACTGCCTGGCTGGCAAGTTCAGCTTTATCCTTCTATTACGGTCAACCGGTGTTGGGATTTATCTTGGGAGGAGTGGTTGTCATAGCGGCTACAACCCTCATTACTTCTCTATGGTGTCTTGGATCGTGGTGGTACAGATTGTTTTTCAAATCGGCAGCAGTAGAACATCGAGAATTATGATGGAAACATATTTTCTCCAACACGATCTGGTCTCAAATGGCGGGATTCATCTGTATTCTGCCCCTTGTCCGCCAATAAGTAATAAGTACCTTAGAAAAAAACACCAAGATACTGGGTAGTGCAAATCGCTCATCAGTGGGATTGACCTGTTTAATGTGGTAGATCAGATCAGTCATTACTCTTTCTTTACAACTTCGATCAGTGTCCCGCCAGGTTTGACCACTCGTCTCATTTCCCCAAGACCAAATACTGGGTTTGGTACCGAGCAAAAGACAAAGGAGGCAAGCGCAAGGTCGAAGGTTGAATCGGGAAAATCCTATGCCTGAGCATCACCCAGACGCAAATCAACCTGCGCTTCGATACCCAGTTTTTGAATCCGTTTTTCGGCACAAGCGAGCATGCCTGGTGTTGGCAATAAATTGTCTCATGGAATTTTCACTCAATTATTTAAAATAGTTTCTATGATTTTTTGAAAATTTTCAAATGGGAGTGCACCGATCACAGGTGTGCCGTTGATAAGAAAACTGGGTGTACTTTGAATGCCCATTTGTTGCGCCATTTGCGTATCCTGCTCTACAAGTTCAGTGTATTTCCCGGAGTCAAGACATTCGCTGAAGATTTTTTCATCCAATCCTAATTCTCCGGCAAATAACTTGAGGTTGTCCTGATTGAAGGCGCCTCGGTTTTCACCGTTTTGATTTTCATATAGAAAATCGTGATACTCCCAGAAAGCATCCTGATCAGCAGCGCACTCACTTGCCTCTGCGGCCCACTGTGACTCTGGTCCCAGGAATGAAAAATGTACATAGGCAAAGCGAACCTTGCCGTTGACAAGATAGGTTTCTTCGATCTGACGCCCCGCGCCAGTGGCAAATTGCCCACAGAATGGTCACTGAAAGTCTCCAAATTCAACCACTGCCACCGAAGCATTCGGATCGCCTCTAAAATGCCGAATTTGGGATAGCAGATATTCCATTAACTCTTGATTACCATCCCCAGGGCCTTCAGCTTGCGCTGGTGCGCTCAGTCGAGGTACTGCTGCCTGCTCTTTTTCGCCACCAATCAAAGGTGAGCCATAATATCCGCCAAGTAAACCGAGAATCAGCATCACAGCTCCAACAATTGGCGTTGCCCAGGATTGAATACTAATCGTTACCGCTGGTTGCCTTTTGGGTTGTATACCTTCATTTTCTTCCATATCACCTCTCCAATTCCAATCCTGCGTTCTCCCAGTCCACCATACCACCATCCAAATTGTAAACATTGGTATATCCCAAGCCAACCAGGGTTTCAGATGCAATTGTGCTCATGCGATCACTACGGCAATACAGCACGATTTTGGAATTTTCATCCGCAGGTAGTTGAGCCAAATATTGATCGATCTGATCAAAAGGAATAGATAGATCAGTCTCTGGAATATCTCCATCAAATGGGATATGAACATTGACCAGAATTGTACCCTTATCCCTGAGCATGGATTGAAGTTCGTCCACGCTGATCTCGGTATACGCGCCGCTCTGGGTCTCAACTTGCTTGCCCACAACCGATGTTTCTCCTGGCTGACAAGCTGACAGCAAAACCAGTCCGAATAGCGCAACACCAGCCAAAAATCGTTTCATAAACCATTCTCCGAATGATTTGTCAAACCACTTATTTCCAGTGCTTTTATTGGGAATTTATAGTTGACAAAAATTGAATTTTCGATGCTTTTTCTTGTTTGTAAAGAAT
>NZ_CEYOSI010000306.1:0-3273 GCF_982879505.1 Candidatus Desulfolinea nitratireducens | reverse complement strand
TCCGATACTGATATTATTAGAACCTATCCTAAAATCCTTTTGTAGTAACGGCTTCAGCCGTAAAGAGCGACAAAAGTCGCCACTATGGGATATTTTTAGGATGGATATTTATATTAATTTTTTGGCCAGGGTGTACAGACCGTCCATATTTTCCCGGCCGCGAGATTCATAAAAGCTAATCGCTACCTCATTATCCTTGGTAAAAGGATCTCACCGTCCAATTCAAATAGCAAGTACAAATAAGGATCACGGGTGATTTTCTTTTCTATCTCCCCTGGCTCATCAGAGAGGCGCAAATGGATTCCATCAAATGCATTTTTCAATATCTGCCGAGAAAGAAAATGGCCGAATGAGAATCTCCCCTTTATCCTTTAGATCTGCTGTCATTGGTCTATTGATTATGCCTTAGGAATAATTGCGAAGTTTACGAATTAGGTCGTCAGGCATATAGGGTTTGAGTAAAAAAGCATCCGCCCCACTCTCAATGCATTCTTTTTCCAGGCTCATCCCTGAGGACATAATAACTTTTGTCTCATTAAATTTTTCGTCCTGACGCATTTCTCGAACGATGTCCATCCCGTTTTCTTGAGGGAGCTTAACGTCAAGCATCAAGATTTGTGGGATATCCTTACGCAAAATAGAGAGCAAGCCTTCATTGGCAACGTTCAAGGTTACAACCTCATAACCTTCCAGTTTTAACAAAGTCTGTAAAAGTGCAACCATTGTCTGGTCGTCTTCTGCCAAGAATATTTTTTTCATTTAATGCCCGCTATTTTTTTGGTCTTTTTAGCTACTGCCCTTTTTTCAAGAGCGGCATCAAGAACCTCATCCACTGTCTCAACTGGAATAAATTTTATCACTTTTCTGACTTCATCGGGAATGTCATCTAGATCGGTTTCATTGCCTTTAGGATATATGATCGTACGCAATCCAAAGCGATGGGCTGCCAAAATCTTTTCCTTCAAACCACCAATAGGGAGAACGCGTCCACGGAGTGTGATCTCGCCTGTCATGCCGACACCTTTTCGCACTTTGCGACGAGTAACAAGGGAAACCAACGCCGTAATCATCGTTACACCTGCAGAAGGGCCATCCTTACGTTGCGCTCCCGCTGGCACGTGAAGATGGATATCGGTATTATCGTAAAAATCTGGCTTAATACCCAATTCTTCAGCTCGGGATCGCACATATGAAAGAGCGGCACGCGCCGATTCCTGCATTACGTTTCCAAGGGATCCAGTGATCTGAAAGCCTTTTGACCCCGACATACTGGTTGCCTCAATAAAGAGAACATTTCCACCGTAGGCTGTCCACGCCAACCCTGCTGCAACACCTGGAATGGAAATGCGCTTTTTCAGATCTTCCGCATCGCGATAAATAGGATGATCGAGATATTCCTCTACGGCTTCAGGTGTAATTTTCGGCGAGTAATCTATCCCCTCAGCAATCAGGCCACCAACTTTACGACATATGGAACCAATCATTCGTTCCAGATTACGAACACCCGCTTCACGCGTATATTGGTTGATAATTTTATTTAAGCTGGCAACAGTGAAACTGACTTCCTTTCTAAAAAGGCTATTCTCACGAATCTGACGGGGAATCAGATATCCTTTCGCAATCGCTACCTTCTCTCTTTCTGTATATCCAGAAAGGTGAATGACCTCCATTCGGTCCAATAAGGGTCTGGGAATTGTCCCTAATGAGTTTGCCGTAGTAATAAACATTACTTGCGAGAGATCAAATGCGACCTCGAGATAGTGGTCCCGAAACTCAGAATTTTGTTCGGGATCAAGAACTTCCAGCAATGCAGAGGCAGGGTTTCCCTGGAAATTAGCAACCAACTTATCTATTTCGTCCAGCATGAAAACAGGGTTTTTTGTTTCGGCGCGACGCAAGGCTTGTAATATTCGTCCAGGTAATGCGCCTATATATGTCCGGCGATGACCACGAATTTCAGCCTCATCACGCACGCCTCCCAGGGATATCCGGATGAACTCACGCCCCATGGAGTGAGCTATCGAACGCCCAAGCGAGGTCTTGCCAACACCGGGCGGCCCTACAAAACAGAGAATCACTCCTTCACGTTCGCGGCGGATCAAATCCTTGCTTTTTGTGAAAGAACCTTCACGCTTTATACGCAAACCACGAATAGCCAAAAACTCCAGAATTCGCTCTTTGACGTCGTCAAGCCCATAATGATCATTATTCAAAATTTTACGGGCATGTGCTATTTCAAGATTATCATCGGTCGCTTTTGACCAGGGCAGGGTAACGAGCCAATCAAGATAAGTGCGGATCACTCCATATTCTGCTGCCGCTGTTGGTAAACGGGATAAACGGTCAAGCTCGTAATAGGCTTGCTTCTCCGCCTCCGGCGACATTTTAGCAGCTTCAATTTTCTGGTGAAACTCTTCGACTTCTATGGCTTGCTCATCCCGCTCGCCCAGCTCTTTTTGGATCGCTTTGAGTTGCTCTCGCAGGAAATAATCACGCTGTACCTTCTCGATTTCTCCTCGTGCTTCATTTTGAATCTTCTGCCCCAACTGTAAGACCTGATTCTCACGTGAAAGCAAACTGACCAATTTATGTAATTTGGCCTCCGTTGAATCAATCGCCAGAAGCTCCTGTGCATCATGCAATTCCATACGTTGGAAGTTGGCAATTGTATAAGCCGTTTCAAGCGGGTCTAGCAACGATGATATTGAACTCATTAATTCGTCAGGGAAAGACGGAATCATTTCAGCGATCTGAGAAAATTGATCACGGGCATTCCGTGCCAAAGCATCCACTTTCAAATTATTTTCCTCGATCTCTGGGGCAAGAATGATCTTTGCTTTTAGATATGGTTCATTCTCCAGTACTTCGCCAAGCCGAAAGCGTTCAATACCCTGGACAAGTAAACGGATGGTCCCGTCAGGCGCACGCAACAGACGATGAACGTTAGCAACCGTCCCCACCTCATAAAGGTCTTCGGCGCCAGGCTCTTCCATCTCAGGATTCCGACTGGCGACTAATCCCACCAATTTATTTCCGGCGAGGATATCATCCACTAACTTGATCGAGCGCGACTGTCCAATTGTCAATGGAACGGCAGTTTGTGGATAAACAACAACCCCGCGCAAGGGTAAAATCGGTAAAATTTCCGGTGTTTTTACATCATCAATATCAATTGTTTCATCTGGAGAAGTTCCATCTTCGGTAATTTTCTTTAGTTCTGAAAAAACAGAGGGTATTAAAAGCTCCATAAGAGAAGCGTCGTTTTCCCAGATC
>NZ_CEYOSI010000305.1:0-3295 GCF_982879505.1 Candidatus Desulfolinea nitratireducens | reverse complement strand
GGGCGGAGGAAACACTATCCCAATCATCATTTGTGAGGGTATGGATGATGCTCTACAAAGGGCAGTCATCAGACGTGCAAAGCCTGTGCACACACATGAACGAGTTTCATAGGCTCTCAGAGCAGATTCATTGGCACAACCGCAATCCTCATCTTCCTCTGCATAGGACAAATGATCGGCTGTAAATGAATAGATCTTGTAAACATCCTTGTCAGTTATCCCATTCACCAAGAGTGAAGCTTGCTCTTGTAAGGGTGGGCTATCAGATTCTATGCCAGTCTGCGGGAGTCGTTGGAAACTTTCAACTGGAGCAGTCCAGGAAATATATCCCTGTGGTAACTTTACATCATATTTGATCACTACTACAAGGTCTTCCTGCCCACTTTTCTCTCCAGCAAATTTAATAATATCTACAAATCCATAATCTTCTTTTTGTTGTATTCCATTCCAAAATATCTCTACATTCTCAACTGATTGATAGGGCCCACTTTTTGGAAGTATCAGCCCAAAATAAACCCACGCATCTTCATCAGCACCCGTAAAAATAAATCTTTCAGTGACATGATAGTGTAGGTTTGCAGGAAGTAAAAAGAATGACCCCAGTACGACGATTGTGATAAATCCCAAACATAAAATAATCCTTGTGCCGTAAAGTATGGATTGCGGAATTGCTCCGAGAATTCCTGTCTGACACAGCGAATTTTTTACATCAGTATCTTGGATTCTGGAACGATATAAGTGGGTCACCTAAAAATCTCCAACTTAGAGTTTAGTTTGCAGCCACCCCTCAGCGGAAGGAGGGGCGTTAGCATTCCTTTGGATAATCATGTGAAATATATCACATAGTTGTATTTTTATTGTACTCTGTAAGATAGGGAGTGTCGAATTTGATGAGTAAAAACTTGGTCGTCACTGCGAGCATCTTTTCGCGAAGCAGTCTCCCTCTCCGGGTTGGAGATCGCCAAGTCGGGCTACAAGCCGCCTCGCGAAGACAGTACCCACTGATTTAGGCACTCCCTACGATATAAAAATTGTTATTGGCAAAAAGATCAACCCTCAATCCTTGTTATAGAGCTACTTTTTTTATTGGCTATCCCGAACTTTTATGGGATATACGTTGCATATTTAAGACAAGCCTGCAGAAGGCTCACCGATTTATCGGATGGAGAGGCTGGCTGGCCGCTTTATTTCGCACCGCTAGCCTTTGCTAATAATCGTGCCATTGGGCTCAGATTTATGATGGGGCTTTTATTAGCTATAGCTTTACGGTTAATATTCCCCACTTTTTGGGTCTAGTTTAAAAACAAGCCTCCTACCTGTTTACGGGTAGGAGGCTTATATGGTCAATTACTCTCTTGATGCTTATTTATCATGGCATACGCTTTTGACTCTATCCCAGGAGCAGGCAGTATTCGATACACAGGATTTCAAGTCAGTAAGCGTGGAGCAAGATGACGCTGGGGGTGGTGCCGCTGGGGCAGGGGCCTCAGGTTCCGGTTCCGGTATTGGGTCATGGGCAATTAATGGGAAGAGTGAAGGGTCAAAAACTGAACCCGGTGGCTGCATCTCGACTGCGGTTAAAACCACCCAACACTCTCGGCTGTTCAATAGTTTGAAAAAGCCCCAAAAACGATCCTGACTTACCCCCATTAGCGTAGCAGTTTGACCCATTGCCAGCATACCAACCTCATTGCCACCGATCCATGGATTATTCCGGCAGTTGGCGTTCTTGATACCCAGGAAATCTGGAGGGCCCGGGGGAACTGTCTCTATAAATTCAGGAATGATTAATTCGATGGGACAGAATGTTCCTGGTGTGTTCACGAGAAAAGACCATGTTGGTGAAAAGGGGCCGCTCCCACTTGCTGTTCTGGCTTTGACGCGCCAGTAATATGTTTCACAGTTTTCCAAATCAGAACTTGGCTCAAAGGTAGTCATTGGGCCTATTGATTGACCACCATTTGCAACAGTTGGGAAAAAAGGATCAGTAGAAAGATCCACCCAATAATGGCTGGGATGACAGGGTAGCGGATTCTGCCACGCTAGCACGGGGCGTAGTTCCTGAACAGTTGCTCCATCTGAAGGACCAAGTTGAATTGGTGGGATCAATTCAGACTGGGCACATACCGGGCCAACAAAGAAATATTGGTCAGAGGATACCGGGCCTTCGCTACCGCCACTAATGGCAGCAGCGGACCAGCGATACATTTTTCCGGCTTGTAGTGTTGAAGTTGTTTCCCAGGAATAATTATTGGATATCCCGCCAATCTCATCTGTGAAATCCATGCCAGTGGATAAATAAAAGTGAATTTGTTGCGCAAAGCAATCATAGGCAGGAGATGGCGATGGATATGGATAGGTAATCGCTGTGTAAGAGACTGACAGATAAGGGGTCGTATCAGATACTGTACTCCAGCTATATGGAGTTGTGAGTTGTGGGGCGACCAACTCTCCAGGAGGGCAGGCAACCCACGGTAATGGAGTCGGAGCAGGTGGTGTCGGGGGCCCACAGCTACTTAAAATAATAAGCAAGAAAATACCGAATAAGAATGTAAATAGTTTGTTTTTCATTTTCTCCTCCGTTTTGTTGGCGACTTATTCTATTCTAGCGTTTTTGTGAGCGAATTTCAATAGGCTGATTGGGTATGTGACCTACATAAAAATATCAATATAACTTAATGCGAAGCACAGTCAATCTGATAAATACTTGTTTTCCCTTGCGAAAACAACTCCTTATAACGATTGGACAATTCTGGTTCAGAAGAGTTAAAGCTGAACTGACGCCCACCAACATAGATATAGGGGGAATTAAACAGGCAAAAATCGTTGACTACATCGGGGGCAAACAAACTGATATCGAAGGGACGTTTTTTTGTCTCTCGTCCTGTTAAAGGTTGAATCCAGATCCCCGCATCGGTGCCAATTAACCGGTCGCTGACCCGTAATCCGGGGATGATTAACGTCGCATCGCTCGGGAGGTTTAATTTGATCCAGTCATATGCGGCTAGGTCCCTATTCCTGACATAACCGCAGCATGGGTCAGGATAATATGAGAGTTGTGTCGCATTCCAGGCGAATATCAGGAAGATTACTGTGATTGCCCCTCGTTTCACATGGCTCTGCCCTGTGAAGGCCTTGATAAATCCAGAAAGACCCAAAGCTCCCAACATGGATAATGGTAAAAAGAGTGCGATTTGTAGAAAAGTGCGATCAAGCAAGCGATAGCTATAGCCCTGTAAAAATGGAGGTAAAGTAATTTTTGATGCAAACCCTATTCCGAATAAATATAAGAATG
>NZ_CEYOSI010000304.1:0-3352 GCF_982879505.1 Candidatus Desulfolinea nitratireducens | reverse complement strand
TCATATCGAATAGATCGGCTTTAACCTTGCCAATCGAGACCACATAGCCTCCAATTTGTACCCCAAATTCTTCGAGCAGGTGTTTACAAATGGCACCCACCGCAACCCGAGCGGATGTTTCTCTGGCGGAAGCACGTTCAAGGGAAGGGCGTAGATCCTCATATCCATATTTGATCGCACCGACCAGGTCGGCATGTCCCGGACGTGGCGCAGTCATTGGCGGGATGTCTTTATTTTTCCACTTTTCGTGATCGGCGTTGATGATACTCAGGGAAATCGGCGCGCCGGTCGTTTTCCCTTCGAGAATCCCGCTTTGGATGATGGCTTGATCTTTTTCGAGCTTCATCCGCGGACCGGCGCCATAGCCGCGTTGACGCCGTTGAAGTTCATGGTCGATCACATTGGGGGTAATTTTCAACCCGGCAGGCATTCCTTCAAGTATGGCGAGCATGGCGGGGCCATGGGATTCTCCCGCAGTTAGAAAGCGAAGTGGCATAATTTCTCCTTACTGCCTTGTATGTTGGATTGCATCCAGATATGCTTGAAGCATCTTTTGAGTAGATGGTTTTTTTCCTGTCCAGATCCTGAATGAGAGCGCGGCCTGTTCGATCAGCATCCCGATCCCGCCGCGAATGGGCAACCCAGCTACTTCTGCGTCTGCCATCAGCTGTGTTTTCGCAGGAGTATAGATCAGGTCGTAAAGGGCTGTGCCACCCGGGAGAGGGAGATCCTCAGGCCATGGGGAACCTTGCAGATGAGACAACATCCCGACCGGGGTTGTGTTGACGATCAGGGTGGACGATAGATCTGCAAGCCCATGTATATCCAATTTTAACGCACTTAGCTGCTCGATATTAGATGAGAAATAATTCTTAAGCGCTTGCGCCTGATCGGGACGCCGGGCAGCAATGATCACCTCCCAGCCCTCAGAGAGGAGCGCATAGGTAACCGCTCGAGCCGATCCGCCTGCGCCAAGGATGAGAGCTTTCCTCACAGAAGATGTCTTTTCTGATAAGTGTACTAAATCATTCAAAAATCCCTGCGCATCGGTATTATCACCAAATAATTGCCTATTTTTCATTGAAATCGTATTTACCGCGCCGATTGCATTTGCGGTCTCACTCAACTTATCCAAAAGAGGGATGACTGCCTGCTTATGCGGAATGGTCACATTTAAGCCTCGTAATTCTCTCTTTCGAACGCGGGCGAGCATCTCTGCTAGAGCTTCCGGGTCATCTGGTGGAATTGGGTAAAGTTGATAATCACCCTGTAGCCCGGAATCATTTAACGCAGCGCGATGGAGTTGAGGCGAGAAACTGGCCTTGATTGGGTAGCCGAGGAGTCCGAGATTGAATGTTGACATGTTCTGAAATTTGGTTTATCTAAACACAAAGGTCACGAAGGAACACTAAGAAATACTTTGTGACTCTTAGTCTTCCTTGTGTTTAGTCCTTACATTCTAAGTTCTTCCAATACGTCAAAAAAATTCGGAAATGTCTTTGATACGCAGGCGGGGTTTTCTATCTGCACACCTTCCACCCGCAGTCCAATCAATGAAAAGGCCATTGCCATCCGATGGTCATTATACGTTCGAATCGTTGCCGGTTGAATATTTTCGCAGGGATATATTTTCATTCCATCATCGTATTCTTCAACCGTTATCCCTAAACGGGCCAGCTCTGTGCAAACAGCCGAGACGCGGTCCGTTTCCTTGACGCGTGCCGAGGCGATCCCACGGATCCGAGTCGGGGAGGAGGCAAAGGGCGCTATTGCCGAGAGGGTTTGGGCTGTATCAGGGATGTCACGCATATCCACATCTATACCGCGGAGATTGGCGTTTCCAGTAACTTCGATTGCGGTATCAATTTCCTTAATTTCGCAGCCCATTTCCCTGAGGATATCCAGAAAGTTGATATCGCCCTGGACTGAACCGCGTGAAATATTTTCTACGCGGGCGGTCCCGCCGCAGATGGCGGGTGCTGCGAAGAAATAGGAAGCAGCAGAAGCATCAGATTCTATGGAATAATTTGAAACAGGAAGGTAGCGAGCAGGCTGAATCCTGAATCGCTGATACTGGTCCCGTTCCACATCCACGCCAAAATCGCGCATGATCGAGATGGTCATGTCGATATAGGGTTTTGAGCTGAGGGCTGTGCTGACTTCGATCTCCACGGGTGATTGAGAATAGGGTGCGATCATCAGCAATGCTGAAAGATATTGGGATGAAATATTCCCTGCGATTTCCGTCTTGCCACCACTCAGTCCGGATGCAGTAATATTTACAGGCGGACAATTATTATTTGCTTCCAACTTTGCGCCCAACTTTCTGAGCGCTGCCAGCAAATCGCCGATTGGCCTTTCGCGCATCCGTGGCTCACCGTCAATTGAATACTCACCTTTGCCAAGTGTTAAAAAGGCAGTTAGAAAACGGGCTGTTGTGCCTGAATTGCCAATAAAAAGCTCTGCGCTGGTAGCGGGGATATTCCCACCCAGGCCCCGAACACCGATCTCTTTGCGCTCAGGGTTAAGTTCAACTTCAAAGCCTAAATTTTGAAGGGCCTTCGCAAAGTAATCAGAATCGTCTGAAAAAAGGGCGTTTCGAAGCGTGGTTTTCCCCTCGGCCAGGGCAGCCATCAGCAAAGCGCGGTTGGTCAGGGATTTTGAGCCCGGCACGCGTACGCTGGCATTCAGGGGATGGGTGATGGGGTGAATGGTTTTTGTCATTTTTTGCTCTTTGTGACCACAAAAAATCTTCGTGTTCTTTGTGACTCTGTGATGATTTTTATGCTTTGCGCATCATCTCTTCACGTTTATTTTTACTCGCATCCAGCAAAATCTCCAGATTTACCTCGTCTCCAGCTTTCATGAGCGCCAGGATCTTATCAATCTCGGTTTTGACTTTTTCCAGCGCCTCGATCGTGTTATCAGCATTTGTCATCACCATCGAGAGCATCATGCTCGTGGGGGTTGAGGCCAGCCGGGTTGCACTGGAAAAACCTCCTCCGCTGAGACGGGCATATTTTTTCTCTGTTGCATGCGTGAGAGCCACCGAAAGAAGATGAGGAGCGTGACTCGTTGCCGCGAGAGTGCGATCGTGTTCTTTGGCATCAATCCAGAGCGGGGTGGCGCCAATCGCATCCACAAGTTGAGCAGCGAGAGTTTTTGTCCGCTCCGATGTCCGCCCGGAGGGCGTCAGCGTATAGATGCAGCCTTCGAGCATTTCTTTTTCGGCATTGGAAATTCCAAGTGTTTCCTTGCCACAAATGGGATGCCCTCCAATAATATCGAAATTGGACGGGAGGGATTCAAGCGCGCACATGATCTCGATTTTTGTGGACGTAAGGTCCGTGAC
>NZ_CEYOSI010000303.1:530-3392 GCF_982879505.1 Candidatus Desulfolinea nitratireducens | reverse complement strand
CTAATCGTGCCTATCAATTAGAGGCCATCCAGCGTGTTGCGGAGGCTTTTACGCAAGGTAAACGCCAGGTTTTGCTCACTATGGCGACAGGGACGGGAAAAACGCGCACAGCCATGTCTCTGGTGGATGTATTCCTGAAATCCAATCAGGCCCAGCGGATTTTATTCGTAGCAGATCGTGTCCCTTTGGTGCAGCAAGCATTGGATGAAGGTTTTAAAGAGCATCTGCCTGACGAGCCAGCCACGCGCATCTACACCCATAAGATCGAAAAGACCAGCCGCCTGTATGTTTCCACGCTGCAAACGCTGAATAATTGTTTTCGTGCGTTCACCCCCGCCTTCTTCGATCTGATCATCTTCGATGAAGTTCATCGCTCAATCTTCAATAAATGGAATGATGTGCTGCAATACTTTGATGGGCGCATGATCGGCTTGACCGCCACCCCCGCGGGTTTCATTGATCGTAATACCTTCACCGAGTTTGGCTGCCCGGATGGGATTCCGACCTTCTTGTACTCTTACAAAGAAGCCATCGATGATGGCTATCTGGTGGATTACGACCTCTACAAGGCGCGCACTCGCTTCCAGCGAAAGGGCATCCGCGGCGTGGACTTGAGCGAGGAAGAGCGCAATACTTTGATTGACAAGGGCCTTGATCCGGATGAGATAGATTTCTCCGGCACCGAACTGGAGCGCAAGGTAAGCAACCGCGGCACCTTACGCGAGCAATGGGAAGAGTTCTGGGAAGTCTGCCGCAAGGATCAATCAGGGCAACTCCCGGGCAAGACGATTGTCTTCGCGATGACCCAGGATCACGCCGTTCGGTTGGAATCTGTCTTTGAAGAGATGTATCCCGAACATATTGGGTTGACGCAGGTCATCACCCACAAATCAGATTACAAAGGGCGGGCCATAGAGAAATTCAAGAAGGAAGAGATGCCGCGCATCGCCATCTCTGTGGATATGCTCGAAACGGGCGTGAATGTCCCCGAAGTGACGAATCTGGTCTTTATGCGACCGATCCAGTCACGGATCAAATTGGAGCAAATGATTGGACGCGGCACACGCGTTCACGAGACCTGCAAGATGACTCAGCTACTGCCAAACGGCCACAAAGACGGCTTTTTGATCATTGACTTCTGGGAGAATGATTTCAACAAACCCCCAGAGAAAGAGATCGCCCAAAGCCTGCCAGTCTTGGTTTCGATTTTCAATACGCGCCTAAAACTCCTGGAACATTTCATCGACGACCAAAATACGGATGCTTTCAAAAAGACCATCGCCGACCTGCGCCAGATGATCGGATTGATCCCGTTGGAGAATTTCACGGTGCAGAAGACTATGCCGCTCGTGGAACGCGCTTGGGACAATCCCTTTTGGGCGTATGTAACGCATACCGATCTTGAGTTTCTCAAACTGCATGTGGGACCTTTGCTGCGTTTCGCGGCAGGGACGGATGTGCAGGCGGCGACCTTCACCAGCAAAGTGGAGCGGCTCAAGCTGCAAATCTTGCAGGGCAAGGATGTTGCTAAATCCGCCCAATCGGTTGCGGAAGATGTCAGTCGTTTGCCAAAATTCGTTTATGAAGCGGAACCCAGCCGCGAAACCTTGCGTGACATCTGTTTATCCCCAGCGATCAAAACTGCCTCCCCCGATGAACTGGATGAGATCATTGCCTCGCTGGCAGACCAGATGCGTTATCGAGTTCGAGAAGAAAATGCTCCGCTTGAAATCGATCTAAAAGACATGATCGAAACGCGCGGTTATTTAATCCTGCAAAACCGCGAGCAGCCGATCTATTACGAAGAATATCGCCAGCAGGTCAACCAGCGCGTGCTGGATTTGGTTGCCGAGCACCCGACCATTACAGCAATTGAGCGCGGCGATGCGGTCAGCGATATGCAGTTGCTCGAACTGGAGCGCACCCTGCGCGAAGAACTCGGCAAAAGCGATCTGGCATTGAGCGAAGAAAATATCCGCAAAGCCTACCGCCTGCAAGTGGACAGTTTCCTTGAATTTTTGCGCGAGCTGCTGGAAATCGAAGGCATTCCCAACTATCAGGAGATCGTCAAACGCCAGTTTGCGGGCTATATCGAAAGCCAGCTTTTCAACGCCGCCCAGATCGGTTTTTTGCGGGCGGTGCAGTCGGTCTTTTTGCAGAAACGCCACCTTAGACGCGCCGATTTCTACGACCCGCCTCTAACCAGCTTTGGGGAAGATGCTGTGGAACGACTTTTCAGCAAAGAACAGATCAATGATGTCTTGAGTTTTGCGGAAAAGTTGGTTGTATTTTAATCGTCCTATGATAAAATTGTATTACGATTTCACGTTCGATAGGAGATTTGTATGAATACCGTAACCGTTTCTACCAAATATCAGGTGGTCATCCCCCAAAAGGTGCGCCAAGCACTTCACATTCAGCCTGGTCAAAAAATGCAAATGATCGAATATGGACAGCATATTGTCATGATCCCTATCCGCCCCATTCAGGAGGCGCGGGGAATGCTCAAGGGCATCGACACTGATCCCCAACGCGAAAAGGTGGACAGGGAATTATGAACGTCGTCGATTCTTCTGGCTGGCTGGAGTATTTTGCCGATGGCGAAAACGCATCCTTTTTTGCGCCCATCATTGAAGATGCTGAGAACTTGATTGTTCCCGCTGTGGTCATCTACGAAGTTTTCAAACGCATCATGAATTTGCGCGATGAGCATACTGCACTGGTCTTTATTGGCGATATGCAGCGAGGACAAATTGCCGATTTGACAACATCCATTGCTCTGCAAGCTGCCAAACTTTCAACAGAATTTAAAATTGCAATGGCTGATAGCATCATCCTCGCAACAGCACGAGCCCACGACGC
>NZ_CEYOSI010000303.1:0-520 GCF_982879505.1 Candidatus Desulfolinea nitratireducens | reverse complement strand
TTATGGAGTAAGAAATAGGGAGTAGGGAGTATGGGCGTAGCGAAATTTAAGGATTTGATTGTCTGGCAGGAAGCGCATCAATTTGTGTTGATGGTTTATGGCATTACGAAAAACTATCCGAGCGAAGAAAAGTATGGGCTGGTCTCGCAAATGCGACGGGCGGGTGTTTCCATCCCTGCGAATATTGCCGAAGGTTTCAAAAGACAAGGAATTCAGGATAAAATTCGTTTCTACAATATCGCCGAGGCTTCTCTCGAAGAGGTGAAATACTTTTTGATCCTTTCCAAAGACTTGAACTACATCTCATCAAACGAAAGTGAATTTACGCAAGCCGAATCTGTCGGCAGGCTACTCAACGGCTTAATCTCCAGTACCCGACGCCGTAAAAAAACCTAACCCCCTACTCCCTACTCCCCTACTCCCATACGAGGAAAAATGAGCAAGAAAAAAAAGACAAAGAAGAAAACAACAAACCGCCCAAAAGGATGGCTGATTGCCCCAAAACAGATAGACGCCTGGA
>NZ_CEYOSI010000302.1:0-3403 GCF_982879505.1 Candidatus Desulfolinea nitratireducens | reverse complement strand
CGCAGGTTCCCGTGATTCAGATTTTAAAGCAACATAAACCTGCGGGACGCTCATAACCTGTTTATCTGAATATCAATAAATGAATTATTAACTTATGAAAAATGCTACAAAAATTAAAATCTCTGTCTTTATAGCAATCAGTCTGGATGGTTTTATCGCCAGGGAAGATGGAGATGTCAGTTGGTTGCACGAAGGTGTAGAACTGGGTGAAGGGGAAGATGCTGGTTTTGGCGTTTTTTTCAACGCCATAGACGTCCTGGTTATGGGACGAGGATCATTTGAAAAAGTGCTGGAATTTGATCCCTGGCCTTATGGAGCAAAACCTGTCATCGTGTTGAGCAAGAGTCTGACAGAAGTACCAGACAAGCTTCGTGATACGGTCCGGATCGATGCCTCCACACCGCAGAAGCTTGTAGAAAAACTGTCCCAAGAAGGATACAAGCATATCTACCTGGATGGTGGCAAAGTAATCCAATCATTTTTGCGTGAGGGGCTGGTTGATGAGATGACACTGACTACCATCCCGGTTCTAATCGGTAATGGGATCCCCTTATTTGGCGAAATTGAAAAGGATATCAAATTAAAACTTTTAGAATCCCGATCTTGGGAAAATAGTTTTGTGCAATCTAAATATCAGGTAATGAAATAAGTACCTGTATTTAGCCAAGAAAATAATGGGTCTATCTTTAGGGGGGATTAATTAGATGCTGGTGATTTGCGCTATGATCCCAAAGATCAGACTGAGTTCCAACCCCGCGACCATATATCCCAACCTGATTGAATGCCCTTTTGATTTGATCTGACCAGCTTTATCTGCGGTACGCAGCTCAGGATAAAGTCGAAGATAAAACGATCCGATTGTAATGACTAGGGCGATCGCAGCTAGCAGAAGTGTATGTTCGGGAGCTGTGAAAACCAATATAAGCACCAACCCGATCACGATCATTTTAACCCCCGCCAGCCAATTGATCAGATAACGCATCAGGGCATGCACTTCCGGGTCTTTTTTGGATTTTTCCCAACCGCTGAAGATACAGGCACCATTGAATTTGCAATTATCCTGTAGAAAATACAGTTCAAGCATATTCAGAGTTTCGATGAGGGCAAATACGAGCAGGGTAATTTGGAGAGCATTCATAAAGATTAAGTGGACGGTGAACAACGTCCATTATCTTTACGTGTAAATCAGGAAGAAGTTTCGACTTTGATATCGGGTTTCGCGCCGCTGATTCTCTGACAGCGAAAAAGTCATGCGGTTCTTATGTGCTTAGCCACCTCAAACCTTCACTTCAAATACTCGTTCCGTTGTATGCGGGGTATATTTATCGTATTCAAATTCAGCGTGAACCAATAAGTATTTTGTGTCGATCGGTATTTTTGTAATATAAGAAAAGATTTGCTCAATGCCTGGTTCGACAAAGAAAAAATTGTAGTCATCCGGGAGGATACTTTCCTGATCAACCAGCTTTATTGGAAAATTCAACCTTGGTTCATTTCCCTCCCAGAATTGAAATCCTTGTCCATTATCAATGCCTCTCACCCGAATACGAATATCATTGAACTTCTGCTGGACATTGCCTTTATTGAAAGCAATAAATAAAAACTCCGCGATATATTCTCCTGCTTCAGGACCATAAAAATTAACACTGATCCCAAATTCTATATGAGGGGTATAGATCCTTTTTTTCTGATCCTCTTGTTCATTCTTTTCTCGCTCAACTTTTTCCCTGCGGAAATTGATCATCAGGGTAACTCCTGAAATGATTAAAGTTGTTAATATTCCAGATAATGTGAGCCAGTCTTTTATTTCCATAGCTTATCCTTCCAGAAGTTCTCCGTATGCTATCTCACGGTACGTTGTCTCACAAGGATTACCCTCCGCAAGCCAGATGGTATTTGTGTTTAAATCCATGATAACAGATGCGATCGACATGAATTGTTCAAACGTTGATTTATTGAGATCGGGGTGACAGCAAATCGCATCGGGGAGATTGAAATGGTCAGCGAGGGCCACCTGTAGATCGGGGACGGTGATTGCGTTGGGGTGTGTTCGCAGGAATTTATCCATTCGCTGGTGGCGGACTAAACTGTCGGGCCCGCGCCAGGGTCCGAGGTCCTTAAAATCGATCTCCCGACTGAGATAGTGATTGGTATGGGCGTAAATATTCCCCTCAGGAAAGTCGATATAGGCGCGTGAAAAATTACCGGGGGCAGTTTCAGCGTTGAAGCTCTCCCCGTCCCGATGAGCAACCAGATAGTTGGCTGCCGATGCTCGTGGATGAGAAATGATCGCGCCCATCGCCTCGGAGAAATTCCCGGCTTCGAGAATGGCCCGCAAAATGGCATGGTAGGGGATGCCACCTGTTCCTTTTTCAAGATCACAGTTCAGGGCGTTGGTGGTCATCCCTATCCCGGCAGCGTTCATCCCTGTTTTTGCCAGCAACCCTGCCTCCACCACGGTGACAAAGTTTGGGCTATGATCTGTTTCGACCTCCAGAACAACGATCGTTTCAGCGACCGGAGGAACCCAATCCCAATTCTGACCAATCAGCGTATGCGCGTCCTTTGTGCGTGGCGGCAATACGACGAAAGCGGTACACTCTTTGGGCGCTGAACGAGCGATGCCTGCATTACGGATTTCCGTGCGCACGTTCAACGCCAGGATGTCTTCGTATGCGATGCCAGCGCCCTCGGCAATCCCACGCATCTCGTCGAGAAAATGGGGGCGGTAATCACCGATGATCGCTTCGTATATCCGGGCGTGTTCTGTCGCTTGCGCCCAGTCCCAGCCAATATAATGTGCGAACAAGCCCTGATAAACCTTGATGTTTTTCCGGATATAGGCCGCAGCCTGCTGCCCGTATTGCTGCCCGCGATCATAGGGCGAACCCTTGACACGAATATGAGGAAAGGAATGTGGAGACATAAAAGAATGATACTCTATTTCTCACACACACCTATGGGCTCAGTTTGGATTACTCAGCCTCATACTCCGCGGGTTCTTCGTCGATGATCCCCTTATCTTCATCTGCTTTGCGATCCAGCATCTGCATCTGTTGGATGACCACCTTTGCAAAATAACGATTCTCTCCGCTATCATCCACATATTTGTCTGTCTTCAGCCTCCCTTCAAGATAGATCAAACTGCCCTTGCGCAAATATTCATTGCAGACCTCAGCCAAACGCCCCCAGGCCTCAATATTGACCCATTCGGTATACTCCTTCACCTCGCCGTCTTTCTTCCAGCGATTGGAGACTGCCAGGCTGAATTTCACCACCTGTTTCCCTGTTGGGGTAAAACGGGCATCGGGATCCTGACCTAATCTTCCCATAAGTTGAACACGATTTAATGCGGGCATTATTTCCTCCTTATTCAAATAGTGCCTTGTACCGGATAAGTAAA
>NZ_CEYOSI010000301.1:0-3430 GCF_982879505.1 Candidatus Desulfolinea nitratireducens | reverse complement strand
CTCCGACATGATCTCGGAGGCGCGCGCTACAACGGAGCGGGGTAATCCTGCCAATTGCGCCACGTGGATCCCATAGGACTTATCCGCGCCACCGGGGATGATCTTATGCAAAAAGACCACCCTCGCATCCGCTTCACTCACCGCGACATTATAATTTCTTACCCCGGGAAGCAATTCGGATAATTGTGTCAGTTCGTGGTAATGGGTTGCAAAGAGGGTCTTGGCGCGCAAATCCGGATGGTTATGGATATGCTCCACCATCGCCCAGGCAATTGAGACCCCATCATAGGTGCTGGTTCCGCGCCCGACCTCATCCAGAATGAGCAGGCTCCGTGGAGTGGCATGATGAAGGATATTTGCGACTTCGACCATCTCGACCATAAAGGTCGATTGCCCGGCGTGGATCTCGTCCTGTGCGCCGATCCGGGTGAAGATGCGATCAACAAGGCCGATTTGCGCGCTTTTGGCTGGGACGAAGGAACCGATCTGCGCCATCAGTACGATCAGCGCCGCCTGCCGCAAATAGGTGCTTTTCCCCGACATATTAGGTCCGGTGATCACCCGCACAACCTCACCTTTTTCGATGATGATGTCATTCGGGACGAAGCGTTCGCCGCGCAGGGATTCTTCAACGACGGGATGCCGCCCCTCGCGGATGTCGAGCTGCGCATCATCCCTGACGATCGGCCTGCTATAGCCTCCCAGGGCAGCCGATTCGGCCAGGGCAGCCAGCGCGTCCAGCTCGGCCAGCGAGCGGGCCGATTGCAATAATTGAGAGACGGACCCAGCCAGTTTTGTGCATAACTCTTTGAAGAGACGCGTCTCGATTTCACGGATCCGCTCTTCGGCATTCAAAACCAACGTCTCGTATTCTTTCAACTCAGGCGTGATATATCGCTCGGCGTTGACCAGAGTCTGCTTGCGAATATAGTGCTCGGGGGCCTTATCAACGACAGCCTTTGTGATCGAGATATAGTAGCCAAAGACCTTGTTATAGCCCACCTTGAGGGTTTTTATCCCCGTCCGCTCGCGTTCAACCGCTTCAAGATTGGCGATCCAGTCGCGGGCATTGCGGGAGGATTCGAGGATATTATCCAACTCACCCGCATATCCAACTCGGATCACGCCCGTATTCTGGAGGGTTGCCGGGGGCTCCTCTGAAATGGCAGCCTCTAAAAGGGCGAGCTCCTGATCACATGGCGAGAGCAAGTCCAAAATCCGGGCCAGAGACGGCACTTCATCCACAAAAAGGTTTTTAATGACAGGGATGCTTCCGAGGGTTTCGCGCAAGGCCACCAGATCACGCGGCTGGGCGTATCCGGATAAAATCCGGTTGCTGAGACGTTCAAGGTCAGCAAGGGGTTTCAGGGCGCTCTGAAGTTCTGCGCGAGGCATCCCGTTTTGATAGAAATGATCCACGCCATCGAGACGCTCGGTGATTTCCTGTATATCAAGGAGGGGCTGGCTGACCCACTGCCGGATGAGACGCTTGCCCATTGGGGAAACGGTTTGGTCGAGCACTCCCAGCAAGGAGCCCTCGATTTTGCCGCGCAGGGTTTCGGTCAGCTCAAGATTGCGGCGGGTGGCGGCGTCGAGGGTCATGAATTCGTTCAGGCTGTAAACGCGCAAATTGGAAAGCAAACTGAGCGCTTTCGGCTCGGTCTCCTTGATATATTGCATAATTGCCCCCGCGGCACGTGTGGCGAGCTGGCGATTTTTCAGTCCAAAACCATCCAGGGTGGAGGCCCCAAAATGAGTTTGCAATATTTCGGCACAGCGCCCGGATTCAAATCGCCAGGCCGGCCAGGAGGTCAAATGGCTGGAGATTTCACCGTTGAGCCTCAGATCGTCGGGATAAACAACCTCGGCTGCACGTAAGCGGGTTAGCTCGGCACGGACAGGTGTCAGGTCGGCGGCGTCGATTTCGGTGACGGCAAATTCCCCGGTCGTGATATCCGCGTAGGCGATCCCCGCTTTTCCGTCATGAACGACCAGCGCGACGAGGTAATTATTAGCATGACTTTGTAATAGCCCCGGTTCGACGATCGTCCCCGGCGTGACCACGCGCACCACCTGACGGGGAAAGATCCCCTTCTTGGGCTGCTCGCCGATCTGTTCACAAATGGCTACATGGTAGCCTTTTTCGATCAGCCTCGAGAGATAATTTTCAACGGCATGATAGGGGATTCCGGCCAGGGGTGTTTTCTCGCCGTTCCCGATTCCGCGCGAGGTGAGCACTATATCCAGTTCGCGGGCTGTGATGACCGCGTCTTCGCCAAAGGTTTCGTAGAAATCCCCCAGGCGAAAGAAGAGGATCGCGTCTGGATGTTGGGCTTTGATATCAAGATATTGTTGGCGGACTGGGGTATTTTCGGGTTTGACCATAGGTCGATTCTAACATGAAGAAAAGCTTTATAATAATGAAAAACATTCAGGAGAATAGCATCTGCGAACTGGTTTTGTTCCGTCAGGGACAGAGCGATAGGAAATCCGAATAAGTCCTCCCGCAGGTTATTGAAACCTGCGGGAGGTTCAAAAGCAATTTAGCTTAATAACATCAATAATAAATCTCGATGGGAGAACAGCATGTACAAACTGGTTTTACTTCGTCATGGACAGAGCGAATGGAATTTATCCAATCGCTTCACGGGCTGGACAGATGTTGGGTTAACAGAGCAGGGACGCGCTGAAGCGCACAGCGCCGGAACGCTCTTGCGAGAGGCTGGATTCCGTTTCGATGTGGCCTATACCTCCGTTTTGCGACGCGCTATCCAAACCTTGTGGGTCGCCCTCGAGGAATTGGAACAGGAATGGATTCCTGTTCACCGCTCCTGGAAATTGAACGAACGTCATTATGGCGCGTTGCAGGGATTCAATAAAGCGGAGATGGCCGCCAAAGAAAGCGAAGAACAGGTTTTGATCTGGCGCCGCAGCTACGATACGCCTCCGCCAGCCCTCGAGTTGGAAGATGAGCGTCATCCACGTTTTGATCCGCGTTACGCAGATCTTTCGGCAGATGAGCTGCCTTCCACTGAATGCCTGAAAGATACCCTTGAGCGCGTTTTGCCTTATTGGGAAAGTGTCATCGCACCAGAAATTAAATCTGGTAAAAATCTTCTCATCGCCGCACATGGAAATAGTCTGCGGGCGATGGTCAAATACCTCGATAATATCTCCGACGATGAGATCACTGGCTTGAATATCCCCACAGGGATCCCGCTGGTCTACGAGTTGGATGCAGACCTGAAAGCGATCAAAAGTTACTACCTCGGTGATCCCGAAGCCGCCAAAAAAGCCGCGGCAGCAGTTGCCGCACAGGGGAAGGCGAAAAAATAAACAGCAAATAATTAAAATTGACTTCTTGCATATGTGCTCCCGGCGGCGTCCCCGCCGCCGCCCTAAAGGATGCTACGCAAAGGACGGCGGCTAG
>NZ_CEYOSI010000300.1:0-3436 GCF_982879505.1 Candidatus Desulfolinea nitratireducens | reverse complement strand
CTATTATTGTTATAGGTTTTATCGCCCCCGCCTGTCGCTGCAATTACCGGGGTCCCGATATCATTCGCAATCTTGGAATTGTCATATTCAATACGTTGCCAGGGTCCCTCACAACTAAAGTCATCTATTGCTGCGGTGATCGAAGAAGTCTGGGTAGTCGGAGCAATAGTCATACAAGTTGCTCCTGGTTTATAGTCATGTGTGTAATAAGTATTGGGGCCGGCAACCGGTGAAGCAGTGCCAAACCAGGTGCCACCGCCATTATAACTAACAATAGGCGCGTTGCCTTGACCACCATTTCCGGAATAAGCTGCGCCTTGCCCAAATGCCACAATTTGATCATAATCCCATTGATTGTGAACTTCCTGGGGTGTTACGAGTGGTCCTGTTGGAGAAATGGATAATGGTGTAACAAGTAGTGCTGTACGAGAATCGGTGCTGTAAAAAATACCGGTGTCCTGCTGGTTGTATCCCAAAGAGCCATTTGCGATTACATCCGCTTGTAGTTCTCCGCCTGCTAACCGACAATCGCGGTCTCCACAGTCCACCCCCATCTCAGCCACATCTTTGGCAGAAATCGCAGAATAAGTGCCATCTGAGTTCGCGGCAACCAATTCAGCACTGGTCACAACTACACCCGCCGGAAGATATACAGTGGACCAGGCCCCCGCTCCAGCAGTAGCACCATTGGTGATTTTAGGTGTGGTCTCAAAAATGAACGAAATCTCATCGCCAACCTGATAGCCATTTGTCACCATCGCCATATTTGCTGCTGCCGGGTCAATGAAGACGCGGTTGATGGCTGTGCTGACATAATCGGCAAAGACAGTTTGCAAAGGTGCTGCAATAGAGAGTATAAAAATGAACAAAAAAACCACATGGAATACTTTATTTCGACGACGGATCATAAAACCTCACGTTAAATACAAAAAGCGAAACGGCCAAATTCAAAAAAAAGGCCGGTTTCGCTCTTGCTCCTCATTGACTTAGCCAATAAAATTGGCAGCGACCAGATTCAGTCAATGAATCATTGCATCCTAAACTTGTCTAGATTGTAGATATTATAATTGGCGGGTACTTTTTGTCACCTTACAAGAACTTAACAACCCCCTAAACATTTCAGATAAATTTCAATTATATTATGATAAAAACACGGAATTGTGGATAATATCACCGCAGCTTGCGTTTGCTATTGGAGAATTCTATGCAAGTTTTTTCCCCGCTTTTGGCTTTCCCTACAACCTATCGCTCCAACCAAATCGTGACAGGTCCATCATTATCGATCTCGACAAGCATATGCGCCCCAAAATCCCCGCTTTGCGTGGGAACTCCCTGCCCGGCTAGACCTGACACAAACTGATCTACCAGAGGAGAGGCAATCTCTGGCGGCGCAGCGTGGATAAATGAGGGGCGCCGTCCCTTACGCGTATCGGCATAAAGGGTAAATTGCGAAACAACAATCGCTTCTCCCCCTACGTCCAAAACAGACAAATTTGTTTTACCCTGCTCATCCTCAAAAATACGCAGGTGGGCAATTTTTTCCGCCAAATAGCGAACTTCGGTTTCGCTGTCGCCCTCGCCGATCCCTAAAAGAATAACCAGGCCAGGTCCAACTTCAGCGATGACCTGGCCTTCAACAGAGACTTTACCGTGAGAAACTCTTTGGATTAATGCGCGCATAGAAAATGGTAAGGGCACCGTAACCGTGCCCTTACGTTTATGGTAATTGGATCGCTTCGCGAACCTCAACCATTGTTTCCTCAGCAAGCTTGCGGGCACGATTTGCGCCCTCGTGTAGTATCTCCCAGACGTGGTCAGGTTTCTGCCCGATCTCAGCGCGTTTGGCGCGGAAAGGCTCCAGACTTTTATTCAGGTTCGCCGCAAAACGCTTCTTGCAATCCACACATCCGATTCCTGCTCGGCGGCACTCAGTGTTGATCTCTTCCACCTCTTCAGGTGAAGAGAAAATTTTATGCAGTGAGAAAACATTGCAAATATCAGGGTTACCGGGGTCAGAGAGACGTTTGCGATTTGGGTCAGTAACCATCTGCAAGACTCGTTTCTGCGTCGCTTCAGGGGTGGCAGCCATCTCAATATGATTATCGAGGCTTTTGCCCATCTTCTTCTGCCCGTCAATGCCCAATACTTTGGGAACAGTTGTTGCTTTCATCTGCGGCTCGATCAAGACTTTGGTATTAAAACGATAATTAAAAGAGCGAACAATTTCACGCGCAAACTCAAGATGTGGCGCCTGATCCACGCCGACGGGAACAATGCCCGCTTTATAAAGAACAATATCCGCGGTCATTAAGACTGGATAACCAACAAGTCCATAATTAACATTCTTGGGATTTTCGCGGATCTTCTCTTTGAAAGTAGGCAGGTCGGTTAGTTTGCCCAACTGTGTAACCATCGAAAGATAGGTGTGCAACTCGGTCACCTGCGGCACATGCGATTGGACAAAGATAATGCTCTCTTCAGGACGCAATCCTGCGGCCAACCAATCCAGCGCCATATCATAGGTGTTCTGACGCAATTCCTGCGTCGTCTCGATTGTGGTCAGCGCGTGGATATCCACAATGCAATAGAGTGCCTCGTATTCATCCTGCAAGGCGACGTAGTTTTTAATCGCTCCGAGATAATTTCCCAGATGTTGCTTGCCGGTTGGGCGTGCACCCGAAAAAACCCGACCCTTCTTCTTTGCCATATAAGCCCTCGTTAAATAAGTTTTTTCACCAACCCAAGTACCTCACCCGGCTCGGCATGACGGTTGGTTTTCAGTTTTGAATAAACGAGATCACCGTTTACCGTGATCTCATACTTCCCTCCATCAGAGGGGATTAACGTGATCTCTTCAATATCATATTCATATGCTTTGGTCAATTCAGCCATCAGACCGACGGCTCTGTCTGTATAATGTCAAACTGCGCAGTAAACAATCCTAATTTTAAGCATTTTTCTCTCTCCACAAGATAATAATTAAGTATTAGAAAATTATAACATGCGCTTCTCAAACTCTTGTCACCTCTATACAAGCACGCTATAATCACTGCGTAATTACGATTTATAAGGAAAATAGCTATGCCTGTATATACCTATCGCTGTGATAATTGCGGCGTTCAATTTGATCAAAAAGAAGGATTCAACGATCCTACAATGGTTGTTTGCCCTGAATGCGAGGATGAAAGCTTGCATCGGGTCTATAGACCGGTGGGAATCGTCTTTAAAGGGTCTGGTTTTTACGCAACAGATAATCGTTCTCCTTCTGGCCAAAAGGCTCGTAGCCAGGATAAGGAAGAAGGAACTGAAAAATCCGAGAAAACTGAAAACAAAACCTCTGAAAAGAAAAGCGCGGAACCTGCGAAAAAAGAAAGCAAAAAGGAAGAATAATTTTTATAACCACAACAGAAAAGTAAAATGCGCCTGAGATCAGGCG